>JAIWAT010000105.1:0-5388 GCA_048634225.1 Anaerolineales bacterium
ACCGGTTCGGGCCTGGAAATACCCATTAATGTGCTTGAACAGATACAGGCGAATCTGATATCAAAAAGCAGATAGGACCTTGCCGTGTTCAAACGAAACTGAGCACGCTTCGGGTCATGGTAATATCGTGAAAGAAGAGATGCTTCAACCTATCCATAAAGATAAATAAAAATGCAGATGGGGAAAACCCATCTACCCGGCCCTGAAAATATTCAGGATTTACGTATCCTCTCACTCTGGAGGCCAGTTCTTCTCCATCCAGCCAGGTATCCGGCCGCTGTCAGGTGGTCCGATCTTCACCTTCAGTCCGCTGGCATCCTCCATGTCACCCTGAAGCCTGGCAGCCAGTCCCGGAAGAATGACCGTATTGTGAGCGGTCATCTCGCTGAAATCGAAACCAACCCTCTTGAACTCATCAGACACCTTCTGCCCTGTCATCTGCCCGCCTGCCACCGCAGCTTCAACACCAAGGCCGTCAGTATCGGTAGCCAGCAGGTAACAGTCAATACCGTTACTGGCAAGGTCGCTCTCTACAGTATAATAGGTCAGGGCAAAGTTGGTAGTCACGAAAACCGGAGAATCCTTATCAGGCGAACCCACCTCGTAGACCTTCGGGTCCACCTTTACAGGCGTCCTCGGGTCAGTGTAGATAGTATCCCTGATATGCAGCTCTGGCAGCAGGGCATAAGGCTCGATGCTGTGTACTATCATGATATCACCGTAGCGCACCGTGAATACCGATGCCAGCACAGTCTCCCAGTAACTGGCAGAAACAGGGTCGTCATTGGCAAGGTATGCCGTCATAGGTACTGCCAGCAGCGGGAAAGCAATATCACGCTGTCCTTCCTTGATTCCGGCACGCCTTATCATAAGGAAATTCTCAAATGATTCCCGTAACGACTTCCCCTGCGGATTTGTGCCAGGGTCAAGTACCAGGTCATCACGTCCCATCTCCAAAAACGTCGCAGCCAGGCTCGTTAAAGTATCCAGGTCGTCAGGGGAGAACAGTACCAGTGGTACATCATACTCCATAACCAGGTCTGCCACATCCTGCCAGTTATCCTTTGTGGCAGCATACAGCAGAGGCTTCCTGTCAGCCACTACTTCCAGGCCGGCCTTAAGCACCTTTGGGTCCAGGCTGCACAGGATAAGCGGCAGTTCGGTGTTCCCTGCCACACTGGTAACAGCCTGTTTGAACTTGTCAGGGTCACCGGACGTACTGCGAATAGCAACCATGTCAAGTTTAAGGAACCTGCCAACATAGAATTTCTTATACTCATTAATGAACTTGATCCGTTCTGTCAGTTCATCCTCGCTCATGGTATCCCAGACATCCACAGCAAGTGCAGGCTGGTTAAAGAACGTAAGCTGGTGACGGTACAGTATATCATCGCCGCCTACAGACACAGTGTGTTCGCCGGTACCGATAATCACTTCCCTTATCTCAGGTGCCAGCAGTTCTGCCAGCTTCAGGTACTTTTTCTTAAACTTGTCCTCAAGCAGGGGCGGGCAGTCTTCCAGTTTCAATGAACGGTCGATCATATGGGATGCGAAGGCCATGCAAGTGGCTTCACCGCAATCACCGCAATTGGTCTGGGGCAGGAACTTGTAAACTTCAAGTGGGCTGTTGACTTTCATTTTCACACCTCCGCCGTGACCCAGTTGGATATATCCACTGCATCCCTCTCAAGTGAACCGTGCAGGCTCTGGGTGATCTCCTTTAGCACAGCCACCGAACCTGGATGCATCATCATGAACAGGTCGTTGCCTGCCAGTGAAAGGGTCAGGCCGGTCACTATCTCCCAGATAGGACCCCTGTATTCCCTGGGTCCCCAGTCGCTGTCTTCCTTAAGCGGGGAACCTACCATCCAGGCTTCCCTGGCACCCCATGCATTGGTAGTACCACTGCTCATCGGGAACGACAGTTCCTCATCCCCGATAAGACCTGCCAACCTGATTCGCTCCATATTGGTATAGGCATAATCCAGGCCGTATCCCAGTGCTGCGGTTGTGGGGTCCATGACAATATCCTCACGCTTTACATTGCACTGCTTCATCAGTTTGCGGTTCAATTCCTTCTGGGCATTTATCTCAAGCTGTGTCCATGATAGCACCACATGCCCGTAATCAGTGGCAGCCTTTGCAATACGTTCATAATCAAGGTTCAGGCTTGCACTGGCCAGCAGCACACGCTCGCCCTCTGCCACTTCTGCGGCCTTCTCCAGCACTTCAGGGTCCTTTTCAGGGTTGCCGCTACCGCCGATAACGATCGGTACATCCACAGCCTGCAACACATCGGCCACGGTCTCGGCAGCTTCCCTGGGAGATGTATCCTTGATACCGGGGTCTGTACTTATCAGGTGAATGGTCACCATGTCGGCACCAAAATCATTGACAACTTTTTTGGCCCATTCTGCCGGGCTCTCAATCACATCCTCATAATTGACCTTCACAGCCTTTGCCATCCCGATAGGCATATCAAACACATCCATAGTGATGTGGTTGCGGTGCGGCATGGGACTGTCAAAATAATAGGGGAGTGCATTCTCACCACCCAGGGTTATCGTACTCTTCCTTGTACCACCGTCTGAGGATGTGGCACCCAGTATTACTTCCTGTATGGGGTTTTTCCACTCTTCAATTCTGCCAACTTCGAATTTAGATGGCAGCAATTGCCTGGGTTTGGTAACACCGGGAACTTGTCCCTGGGCCATTGACCCGAACAACTGGTCTACAGGGTAACCTAATAATCGTGATATGTTTATCAAGTGCCTGGCTATCTGGGCCGTTTCATGTCCCAGCATATATGCCAGTTGTGGATCAAGCCCGCCACCGGCATCCATCTCCAGTTCAATGTCACCTTCAATGGTTACACCTTCCAGGGATTCCACGTCCATATCATCGAACAGGCTGCCCAGTTCAGATAACTTGATCTTTTTTGCCATTCTGATTCCACCTTATTTCATCGCATGAGTCGTGATATGTTTATCAAGTGCCGGGCTATCTGGGCCGTTTCATGTCCCAGCATATATGCCAGTTGAGGATCAAGCCCGTTACCGGTATCCATCTCCAGTTCAATGTCACCTTCAATGGTCACATCTTCCAGGGATTCCACGTCCATATCATCGAACAGGCTGTCCAGTTCAGATAACTTGATCTTTTTTGCCATTCTGATTCCACCTTATTTCATCGCATGTTTCAAATAATTGTAAATCTGTTCTCTTAAATCCCCAATTTCATAATAATGTTTTCCATTTCAATCACTGCAGGTGATGTCGCAGGCAGTTCACTCAGTGCCTTTCCATCAAGGTCGAATCTGGCAATATCCTCATCAAATGGTACCATGCCTGCAACCTCCAGCCCTAATTCCTGTGCATATTTATTAAGCCGCTCATGGTTTTGCAGTGTCACCTTATTGAATATTACAAACATATGCCGTACCTTCAGGTCCAGTTCCGATTCAAGGTCCCGTATCCGCTCAGCAGTCTGGAGCCCACGTCTTGAACCGTCAGTCACTACAACAAGTTCGTCCACGTCCCGGATAATACCACGGCTCAGATGTTCCAGGCCGGCCGCTGTATCAATGATCACCAGGTCATAGTTCTTGATGATCCGGTCCATTATGTTGCGCAACAAGTTGTTGGTATAACAATAACATCCACTGCCTTCGGGCCTGCCCATCACCAGCAGGTCATACCCATGCTGCTCAGCAAGTACACTGTATATTTTTGACTCCAGCAGCAGTTCCTTATCAGTATCTGGCGGTAGATTATCCCGTTCCACCAGCAGGAACTCCCGCTGGTCGGCCAGTGTTTCCTCAACCACATCCCCCAGTGCCTCCGGGAGATTGGAGTCAGGGTCAGCGTCAATGGCCAGGATGGTTGCATCCCTGTTCACCAGCCAACGGATGAGCATGGCTGCTACAGCAGTCTTGCCTGTGCCTCCCTTGCCAGTAATTGCTACAACTTTCAAGGCGATGCCTCTGGGAAGTTATTTCTTACTGCTGAGTATGATCTTGTCGATGGAGACCTTGGCATTCTTAAGGGTAATTTTTATACCACCGCTACCACCGCCGGTCATGGGCGGGATGTTCTGCAGCATGGCAGGATCAGGTATGCCAAATGCCGGCATAGCTGTTGAAGTTTCAGTTGATTCTTCATCCTCTTCTTCATCAGCACCCCAGTTCTTTACCACAGGATGATCTTTCTCTTTGAGGAATTCCTTCAAGGTATCCAGGTCCTGTGCATCCTCTTCTGTAGCCACTTTGTCCACGATCTCCGCAGGGATATCAGCCAGTACCTTATCCTTGAGGAATTTTGGCATCCAGACCACTCTGTTCCAGCCGCCGTCCGCCTGGATGAACTTGGGTGAGCGGAAATAGTTGACCCCAACACCCAAAAAGCCAATAACCTGCTTGCCGCCGCCGGTCTGGCCTGCCATCGTACTGAATGCAAGCCCGTTGGGGGCCATGCCAGTGTAATCCCGGTCAACCCAGCCGATACCGTCAACTTCCGGCATATAGAATCCTACAACCTCGAAACATCCGCACGAGGTGTGAGGAAACTCAAAGAAACTATGGATCTTGATCCTGTTGTATTCGCCGCCAGAGAGTTTCTGGGCGACCTCGTTGACGCCGGAATACTCGCCGCCAATTTCGTCCAGTAGCTCGCCTTTCTCGATCGGGAACTGGGGACCCTCAGGGTCCACCTTTGCTGCTGCCCTGCCGTCGAACCAGTTGATCGCACCACACAATGCGATCCTGTCAGGAGTTATCACACATACACTGGTCGGTGCGAAACTCTGGCACAAACTGCAGCCATAGAAAGTATCCACGTCCTCATCGTGGAGGTTGCGTGTCCTCTCGTCCCTGGCAGCATATCTCTCCATTGCCTTTGCCAGTTCCTCTTCTACCTTTTCCATGTCAGTGATATATGTGGCCTCGATCTTCTCTATAAATGGCAGTTCATTCCTGAACAGCATCATGGTGGCCTTTGCAATATGTTCAAAGGAATTGAGCCCTTTTGAGATGGAATCCTTGTTTATCCTGAGCCATACGTCATACCGCTGGTTCAAGTGCATAACACCCTGGATGTAATTCTGGAAATCATGGTTCCGCCTTTCAACAATGGCTTCCAGGTCAGGTTCCACCAGTTCTCCTGCAATGCGGTATATCATAGCCAGTGGATAACGCTCTCCTTCTTCCATCTCAGAGATGTCGGGACCGATAAGTGCGAATTTACCATCCTCTATCTCATCTATTTCCACTGCATTTACCAGTTCGAACCCTTTGGATTTCGGACCAGCCAGTTCAACATACATATCATCTTTACGGACCCTTTCCCCTTCGAACATAGGGGATATTTCAAACGGGAATTCATCTGCCATTAT
>JAIWAT010000106.1:0-5327 GCA_048634225.1 Anaerolineales bacterium
ATGATCCATTCATTAAGTGCAATATAGTCCAGCCCCACATCCTCCCCCAGTTCCACTGAAAGCCGCTTAACATCCTCTTTATTTGCCCTGAGCACAGAGAACTTCTTTCCATTATACAATCCTATCCGAACGTCATATTTATCATCACTATCCTGCAATACAGTATGGAATCCATCACCCAGCTCCCCTTCCCAGATCGTCTCAAAATACCGCTCCACCTGCAACCCAAGCTTACTCATATCCATATGCCTTACCACCCTATGCCAGGGCAGCAACAAGAGGGCACGGTCCCCGCCTTCCATGAACATCATCATAGTATAATCCACACCGTCCTTCATACGAAGTTCATTGGCCGCATTATACCGGTGATGCCCGTCCAGTATCAAGACCTTCTCATCTTTCATTAGCTGCTGTATCTTCCCTATTATTTCAGTTTCAGTGATCTCCCACAGCAGGTGCCTGGTGCCGTTCAATTCCTGGTCCACCAGGGGTGGACATTCTTCCCTTAATACCAGGTCGGGTCGCTTAAAGCCCAGGTAATCTTCAAGGATGTTATTGATCTCATGTCCGGGCATGTTGTACTCGCATACTATGGGTGAAAAGTTCATGCCGCACGCCTTCATCAGGTTATAGCGTTCAATAGTGTGTTTTTCAAAAATCCTCTCATGCCCCACAATACTGCCCTTGCCCAGCTCCTCCACCTTTACAAGGCCAACCAACCCAAAAGCAAAATAGATATTCCTCCTGGCTATTTCGGGTATCTGGCCCAGTATATTTTCGGGAAGTGTGTACCTGATGCCGTAAATGTATAGTGCAGGTTTATCCCGTTCTACAAGTATATGTTCATCAAAGAAACGGTCAAGGCATTTTTTTGCATTTGTGATGAACTCTTCACTATCAACACCGGCCTTGCGTGTGGTAATATTTATGACATTATTTTCTTCACCGCCATACCTGCCATATTCGGTCTCATCAATAGTATCATAGACCGGGCATACCAGCCGGTCCCGCTGTGGCAGTTGTGGGTTTAAGAAAGTGGTTTTGAAAGGTTTTATTGTAACCATGTCCGGGGCACCTTGTGATCATATGTTAAGTACTGTTGTTCCGGACACAAAACCGGAATAAAATTTCAATATTGGTCTCATCTATTTATAATAAAATGAAATTCAGGTACTAAAAGGTAAATATGTAAAATATAATTTTCGGAACATATACCCGGTTGTCAAATCATGATAATATAGGAACGTGGAAGATATCAACGGATGGTAGTTACCAATTCATAGGTTCGCTACTTAATTTTAGGTGTTTTTTACGCTTGCAGTAAACCCATGAAAAATTACAATGTGTTAAGTAATATTTTTATTGACAAATTTTTATGTTATTGTAATTTGTTACAATAGAGGCTGTCCCACAATCCAACTCAAACAATCCACATATCAACATAATAATCCCAAAAAACTTGAAATCCCTAAAATCCTCTCATCTCAAAACCCAATTCCACAACCTTTGGTGTTTTCACCAAGATTGGGGGGTGGGGAATTTTAAACCGCCGGAAATGGGAAATTTTTGACCGCAGTTGACAAGAAATATATACTTTGAAAAAGTTAATATAATAGTATATAAAATTGAACAAATGGGGGTATTATAATTGAGAATTGAAACTGGCATTACTGGGTTTGATAACCTCATCCAGGGTGGTTTAATAAAAAATAGGGTATATTTATTAAGCGGACCTCCAGGCTGCGGAAAAACTACATTCTGTGTACAATTCCTTTCCACAGGTGGCAATAATAAGGAACGCGGATTGTACGTCAGTCTCTCCGAATCCGTGGAAAATATCATAACAGACATGTCCAACTATCACTTTAAGGTTAAAGTATTAATGAATCTTGACAGAATTATGTTTCTTGACCTTGGTCCTGAATTGGAATATGGTCTATATGATTCTATGCACCAGTCAATAGAATTATATTCGGAAGAATCAATTACTGCTGACCCGGAACTGTCTGCACCAACTCCACTGATCATTTTCGAAAAAATTGAACAATGTGTGAAAAAAAACAATATAGAACGATTGGTAATTGATTCCCTATCCGCTATTCGTTTTTCCACAGAAAATTTTGCCCAGACAGATAAAGAGGTCAACAGGTTTGTAAGAAATCTGAAAAAACTTGGCTGCACTACAATTTTAATATCAGAAATGACGAACCCAAATTCTTATACTCCTGAACAATTTGCAGCGCATGGAGTAATATTCCTTCATCATTATCTGGATGAAAATACAAAATTAATGTCGCGAGCCATACAGGTAGTTAAAATGCGTGGAACCAGCCACGATTCCAACATGAAGAAATTGTTCTTTACATCTGATGGACTAAATGTGGAAGATATAGAAATAAAATAACAATGCAACATTATTTTTATCATTGGAACTTTGATTATGAAACCTGGTAAAAGTGATAAAATTGGTCATTATAATAGGGAAGAATTAATTGAAGCCATATATGAATTGGGATTTGAAGTTGGATATTTCAAACATAATGAAGATGGGTGGGTAGGCAGAAAGTATACTGAAATCTGCGATTTATCTAATAAAATTGGCTTGGATATTGATATTGAAGATTATTATCAAGCCGCAAAAAATGAGGGGATAAAAAAACGCAGATATGATGTCGTTAAAGGATTATCTGGAAAGTCCGAACCTACAGAAGAAAAAGAAAAAATAAAGATTGGATCATCCCAATCCGAAATTAAATCTGATAAAAAATCAGTATCTAGGAAAAACCCAAAATGTACTGAATTTAATAGTCCCGTTAAAAAACCCGAATATAACTCAAAACCAGGGGTTTTAAAACGGGTTAAAGTTATGGACTTACCAGAATTGTTACATTGAATAAAAATTTCAAACTATCAGACGATCTCCAGATCACCGACCCTGATACCTGAGTCTACTATCTCGCCCACCACCTTGCCGCCTGTGATTTCAGCCACCTTGTTTGCATCTTTTTTAGGCAGCACAATTAAGAATCCCATGCCCATGTTGAAGGTCTTATACATCTCAAGATCATCAACGTCTCCCTGTTCCTGCAGGAACCTGAAAATTGGCTGGGGCTTTAGAGGTGAATGAATATCAAATCCAAGGTCGCTAATCCTGCGAAGTTTTAACAGCCCGCTTCCTGTGATATGGGCCAGGCCGTGCACCTCGCATTCCTTTATCACATCAAGTATCTCAATATAAATGCGTGTAGGGATGAGCAGTTCATCGCCTATGGTGGTTTCAGGATTAAGAGGGAACGGGTCATGGTAATTAAAGGTGGATTGCTCAATGATCTTGCGCACAAGAGTGTAACCATTGCTGTGGATTCCTGAACTTGGTACCCCTACCAGAACATCGCCCTCTTTTATATGCTCACCAGTGATGACCTGGTCCTTCCTGACCGCCCCCAGGCAGGTACCGGCCAGGTCGAACCCATTGATGATCTCTGGCAAAGTTGCAGTCTCACCACCTACAATGGTCAGCCTGCTAAGTTCTGCACCACGCTGGAGCCCTTCACCTATCTGTGCCATCTGTTCCTCATCCGGCTTTGCGACTGCCAGATAGTCTACAAAAGAAAGGGGTTCTGCACCTATAGCCAGCAGGTCGTTCACATTCATGGCCATACAGTCTATGCCCACCGTGTTCCAGCGCTTCATTTCGTTTGCAATGAGGACCTTGGAACCCACACCGTCAGTAGCCAGGGCAAGGGCATATTCACCGAACTCGATAAGACCGGCGTAGTGGCCGATGTCAGTCAGCGGCGCACCCAGCCCGGTACGCTTGTATGTTATCTCAGAAGCCAGCGCCTTGATGGATCTTTCCTCCAGATGTATGTCCACACCTGAGCGGGCATAGGTCATCTTTTTTGTCATAGGTGCAGAAAGGACTTCAATACATCAAAAAGACTTCGTAATACTACAATCTTACAGGGATGCCTTTTCCTGCCAGGTACTCCTTCATCTCCTGAATTGTATATGTGCCAAAGTGTGCAATGGATGCAACCAGTACGGCATCGACCATGGTTTTCCGGTTCTCGATGGTCGCTGTGATGTCCAGGAAAACCAGTTCGTCAGCTCCCGTTTCACTGTAGGCTGCACCGTTCTCTGCCGGGTCGCCCACATCTTTTAAGTCTACAAAATTTACGCCCTTGACCAGGCGCCCGTCTTTTACGTCCGGACAGGGGATGATTCTTCTATAATCCATTCTTGTTCCTCTTGAAAATTGGTAAGGATTGAAATATTGCCGCATGATAGTTTTTAATTGTTGTGCTGCAAATGAAGGAGATGACTAATTTTAGTTTGGTGGAAAAGGAATGCGACAAGTATTGTGTTTAAGGAAAGATGTACAAAAAGTAAGTTATATATCATAAACGCTAATTATCATATATCATGGCTGGTAATGAAAATGTCCTGCCTGTCCCTATACAACTGGTATTGGGTGGTATGGACCATATCGAGAGGGAGAATGTATCTGCAGTACCGTATTATTTTACTATTTCAACTGAGGGGAAATGGGAAATGCTTATTTCGGCAGGGGATGTGGAGGTTAAAAAGGGCGATGTTATTCAGATCCCTGTCAAGGAAACCATAGTAGTTAAAAACACTGTATCATTGCCGTGCGCTTTTAGCCACCATGCCCTGGGTACTGTACTTAAGGTGCAATCTGAAGGTGTGGCTCTGGTGGAAAGTGAAAGGAATATCTCAAGTATTGTTTTTCTCCCTATACTGGATGGGATGATCGAGAAGGGTGATCTGCTGGGTGTAATTAATGTATTCCCCATAATTGTCAATAGATGATTTTTCCTGTATCGAGTATTCACCAAAGATTTAAATCTACAAAGGTACATTTAAAACTTCACCCACAGCACTTGGTTTCACAAATTTCTAAAGTAAAGACTATACTAAAAATGCGGGGGTAGCCACAGACGAACCTTGCAAGGTTCGATCCAAGCGTGCATCTCGCTCCGCTCAATAGCACAAAAGTCCCATAATGCGGGGGTAGCCACAGACGAACCTTGCAAGGTTCGATCCAAGCGTGCATCTCGCTCCGCTCAATAGCACAAAAGTCCCATAATGCGGGGGTAGCCCAGCCAGGTCAAAGGCGCAGGGCTTAGGACTTTATCGTAATTGTATAATAAGGTTTTGAAGGTAAGGTTAATATGAGAAAAAGACTTTTTAAGTCAAATACCGCAGCGTGCGAGGGTTGCCCAGCCAGGTCAAAGGCGATGGGCTTAGGACCCATTTTCGTAGGAATCCGTGAGTTCGAATCTCACCCCTCGCACTCAATTTTT
>JAIWAT010000107.1:0-5326 GCA_048634225.1 Anaerolineales bacterium
CGCTCTCCCACTGCGACCGAGAAGCAGCGCGCCCGCCCTACCCAAACATCACGACAGACGGCGCGCGGGTGCTCTGCGATGCGGGCGGCGGCCTCGGGTGTTGGTGGGTGCGATAGGGTCCCACGAAGCCGCCTGAACATCTCGCGTCCCTCACTCCACCTCCGTCCAGCCACCGCTCGGTGCACACGCCCGCCGCCCCCCACTGCGATCCAAAAGCAGCACACCTGCCCCAATAAGATACGGCAGGCTGCGCACGGTGTCTTCCAAAATATATCTATAAATTTAGTAATTAAAATCCAATGTCTTCCGGGGTGAGAGCTTCAACAGCTTCAATTCGTTCAAAGTGTTTTATGTTTCTTGTAACTATCTCATTTATACCCACATACAGAGATGTTGCTGCAATCAAGCAATCATTTAATTCTATAGCTTCACCATTTTTCGCGAGGCGCGAATATATCTCCCCTCCTTTTATCGCAACATCCTTATCAACGCTTATTACTTCAACGATACTGAGCAGATTAAGTGTCATTTCAAGAGCATCGGAGCGCTGTGAGAGGTGTGCTCCAACACTAAGTTCTGCAACAGTTATTGAAGAAGTGAAACCAGTATGTTCATCTCCGAAAGATTTAAGAAAGTATTTAGAGGAAGGTACTACATTCTTGCGAAGACAATCGACAAATATCGAAGTATCAACAAAAAATTTCATTTTATCCAATCCAATCGGGTGGATTTTCTTAATCGGTCAACAAACTCCTTGCTATCAACATCGTAATCCCACGCGCCGCAGGATGATTCCACAATTTCAACAGCTCTCATCCTCTCAATTTTTTTAAACATATTGAGAATAGAATGGAGTTCCCGATCAAGTCCAAGAAGTCTATGTTCGATATCAATCGTTGATGACATATGAACAAATCTGTTCTAATATAGTATAAATTTAATCATTATCTCATTGCAAACGCCTCAATATAATTATTTTGAATATTGAATATGTAACCAAGTATCTGTGTCCGGGTTACAGGATTCATATTCTTGTCTGCGCCACCACATCTTCACTCAGCTACCGCTCACGCCCTCCGCTCTCCCACTGCGAGCGAGAAGCAGCGCGCCCGCCCTACCCAAACACTGCGACAGACGGCGCGCGGGTGTTCTGCGATGCGGGCGGCGGCCTCGGGTGTTGGTGGGTGCGATAGGGTCCCACGAAGCCGCCTGAACATCTCGCGTCCCTCACTCCACCTCCGTCCAGCCACCGCTCGGTGCACACGCCCTTTACCCCGCCGATCATCCGGGAATTCAGTAAATATTTACTATGACATTCAAAGTACCAAGGGAGAAGTTATAGTTAGAACCGATTTCTCGAAAAAGATACTTCACCCTGATGAGGTAGAAGGGGTGCAAATAAGAATTGTTGAAATCAGGGATAAGAGCACAGTAGTTGATTCACCTTACTTTACTGCACCTAAGACTTGAGGTTTTAAATAGTGACTGGAGGGGTGAGAACGCTCCACCAGCTAAATCCTGATATGCCCAGGGCGAATCCCTCCCCCCGCACCTTTAAATTTATTTGTATCACTCAATATAAAAAATATCTTTAGTTCATTATCTTACAATGTTTAGCATCATACTAAAAATGAAACTTATGCTATTGTAAAAACTAGTCCCAAAAGATCAGTCAAAATCCTCAAATTATCATTTCATCTTTTTCTTGGCTTTTGCAAGTTTCTTCTTTGCATCACCGCTTCCGGAAGCAGCCAGTTTTTCAAGTTCAGCCAATTCAGCCTTTTTCTTGGCAGCCTTCCTTCCCATATCCTTCTTAGACATCGCCATAGAAGATATATTTAGAAATCTAAACTATTTAAATTATTCCAGAAAAACCCAGTTGATTCAGCAGTTATTTTTTCGAAGATACCTTAATCCCAACATTCAGTAGAAAAATCGTATTGTTTTCACTATACAGGTACATAACAGGAAAAAAATTACGAAAAGTATAAATACCATCGATAGCCAAAATTAAACACCTAATTTATACAGAAATTAGAGGGGATGAATTAAATGGAATTAGATTCTAAAGGAAACAATATAACAATAGGAGACCGTGTAAAGGTATTATGGGGATTCGACAATCGAATCCACGTCGGTGAGATTGTAGACATGTGTGAAGGTGTTATTAAGATACATACACACCATGTTAAAATAAACACCATCAATCCTTCCAAAATAACAAAAATAACCTGATATTTTGGACATTATTTACCTTATTACAGGGCAGCCTGTCCTGTAACCCTTTTTTTTAATACCAGATGCTTTACCATATCATCCTTAAAACCATGGCAATCACAATGTCAGTCCAAAGGATGAATATGCAATTTATTTCCAGGCAGGTAACAACAAGTTCCTTTGAATATGATTGCTATCTCCATGATACAACAACACAGGAGCACAGGTTGATAGAGCATCAGGGAGTTACCGATAGTATATCCACATCTTGTCAAATTTCTACATATGAGTTGGGTAGAGCTATCTTATAGGGCTATATTATTCGGAGATACTGGCTGTGAGGGAAAGATTTATTACCCCTTTAGCATCAATTATTCTTATAAAGCTATTGACCTGCCAGATATGTCACGAAAAATTAATTTGGACAATATGTTCCAGTGGGTAAGACAAGACCTGTCGAATTTACGGGGAATAAAGATATCACTTGTCGCCAGCCAGGACGGCTATATCTTTAGCCAACCTGCCGGATCCAATATAGAAAAATACGCAAAAGCCTCAGCAACAATGTTGAGAACTGCAGATGTTGCCATATCAAAATACGGGCAGAATTGTTCAAGGGTTATTATTGATTATCCCAATGAAAGGCTAATTGCAACCCGTGCAGGACCAAAGGCCCTTGTTGCCGTACTGGTCGAACCTGACACAAAACTGGACCCGATAATCCCTGAACTGGATCGGGTAGCCCATAAAATCCAGGAAATACTATAGCCCAAAAACTAAATATTTATGCGTAATCACACCTTCTTAACCTAAGAATATCACTATACAGGGGCACTTATTTGAACGGACCGACCAAACCCATAATCTTAGGTATAGAAGGAACTGCATGGAACCTGAGTGCAGCCATTGTGGACACATTTGATGTAATAACCGAAGTAACCTCTACGTATGTTCCACCAACCGGAGGCATCCATCCCAGGGAAGCATCCCAGCACCATGCTGACCATATTAAGAGCGTAATATCTACGGTACTTGCAAATGCCAGGGATAAAGGAATTGCCCCCGGTGATATCAATGCTATAGCCTTTTCCCAGGGTCCGGGGCTTGGACCGTGCCTGCGCACCGCTGCCACTGCTGCCCGGGCACTATCCCTTTCGCTCGACATACCACTTATCGGCGTGAACCACTGCGTTGCACATATAGAAGTAGGACGCTGGAAGACACCATCACAGGACCCGGTGGTACTGTATGTGAGCGGGGCAAATTCCCAGGTACTGGCTTACAGGGCTGGCCGTTACCGTGTGTTCGGAGAAACACTGGATATTGGTATCGGCAACGCCCTCGATAAATTTGCCAGGGGTGCGGGGTTACAGCATCCCGGCGGTCCCAAGATAGAGGAACTTGCTAAAAAGGCAGCATCCTATGTGCCGCTTCCTTATGTTGTGAAGGGAATGGACTTTTCATTTACGGGCCTGTCCACTGCCGCATCCGCTGCCCTGAAAACATCCCCTATAGAAGATGTGTGTTTTTCATTCCAGGAGACCGCATTCGCCATGCTGGTCGAGGTCACGGAAAGGGCAGTGGCACATACTGGTAAGAATGAGATACTGCTTGCAGGCGGTGTAGGTGCCAATATGCGGCTGAGGGAGATGCTTGGGATCATGTGCAATGAGCGGGGCATTTCGTTCTATGTACCCGAGAAGCGGTTCATGGGTGATAACGGCAGCATGATAGCATACCTTGGGCTGCTGATGTTCGGGCAGCAGACCTTGTTGTCGTTAAATGAATCCCATGTGAGGCCCAATTACCGGCCCGATGATGTTGTGGTTACCTGGCGTGGGGATTGACCTAACCGGATACTGCATACGGAGTGCACAGAGCATTTTTAGCATTCTCTGCGTCGCACTGCGAACTCTGCGGTTAGTATTGAAATAATTCCGCCCCCTATCCACTTTGATAATTCGGTTCTATGTGATGCATCAACAGGCTGTACTTCTATTTTGCACGGTAATCGCCATTACAGGACATACACCCACACAATTTTTGCAGAAGATACATGAATCCGGGTCCGCTGCAAAATATTCCGGATTACCATCATTCCCGGTTCTAATGTCCCATATTATCGGACCTTTAGGACATACCTTTTTGCAGTGCCCACAGCATATGCAAGTATTCTCAACTATTATTTCGACAGTCATTCTAATGCCAATATATTTTTCAGGACCACATTTCCCAGTATTCCAAAAAATATCCCTATTCTTATGGAAATATATTCATACAAGCATATATAATACCTTTAATGGCCTATTAATTATTGCAAAATCGGTCTGATGCGCATATACATATGTATAGAGGAATATGAAAATGAATCATTCAAATGATCAATTGATGATCATATTGAAATCATCATTATCTGATGTCATTGCAGGCTTTCTATTGTTAATGATTTCAATCCTGGTATATCTTAATATGTTCAGCATATTGAGAAATCCCATTTTCAGTGGAATACTGGCATTGATATTCCTATATCTTGCTGCCATTAGTTCAAATCAGAAGGAATATCCGGATATAAAAAACCGACTGCTGAATCTTGACCTGAATGCGGTGATTGTAGGTGTATCGTTGCTGGTCGTGTCTATTCTGGGTATTGTAGGACGATTTGAAGTAACCCACTATTTCCTTTTACCACTTATACCCGGACTTCTCCTTATGGCAGTTGCCATTTCCAGATTATATTTAAAGGCCAGTAACTCAAGTGTGACCATTGAACGGATCGACCCCTGCGGCATTGTAGGTGGAGAAGCACTGGTCCTTTATTCCCTACTGCTTTATATGGACATGACATCCATTGCATGGAGTCCTATATTCCCCTTATTAATTTCAATCGTACTCTATACCGCATTGTTCATTGACATCATACCATTAATCAGAAGTAACCAGACCGGTATGGAAAATACCAAGGTATGGCTTAGTGAGATCGACGAAAAGATAATATTTCTAAGGCATGAATTCGAGTCTATAAAATCACAATATGACGATCCACGTGTGAATATGAGCCTTGAACGTATCAGTGCTATCCAGGCAAGTGTTGCTAAACTCAGGGAAATTA
>JAIWAT010000108.1:0-5296 GCA_048634225.1 Anaerolineales bacterium
AAGGCTTACATCCTGGGTCTTATAACTCTCCCTTGCTGTCATGTCCAGCACATCGGGTTTGATATCATCCGATGCTATGCCGGAATGCGGCTCTTCCACAAAGCTTTTTACTCCTTCTGATAACCACTGGTACCGCCTGGCATATGAATCGTTCATGCCCTGCTGTATAACGGTCCAGTCTCCTTTCTCGTCAAATACCAGGCAGTGGTGGTACAGGCTGTAATCATCCTGTATCAGGCTGTTATCGACCTTTGCGCTCATCCTGCTGGAGTACTTGAGCTGCTCGATATCCGGGGTTGAAAGACTGAATACTTCAGCAGTCTGGTCTATTTCATCCAGCGTCTTCCTGGATGTCCTGCCTTTCCCGCCGCATACCTTGATGCCGTGCTCCTGGGGGTCCAGTGCAATTTTCAGGGCACCGCATGTGGTGGTGGTCGTGCCGGAACTGTGCCAGTCGAACCCGAGTACACATGAGAACGCCTGGAACCAGTAAGGGTCTGACAGCCGTCTCAGCATCTCATCCGGCCCGAAATCCAGCAATATTGCATTGCAGATACCACCTGACAGTTTTACCATCCTGTTGAACAGCCATCTGGGTGCCGCCCCGCCATGCAGGGGCAGGTTCGTAACTCCTGTGCGTTTCATGGGTGTGTATATGTTTGTGGACTGAAGGTTAAATCCATTGGCAATTGTTTGGGACGCTGGTGGTCCCAATATATTTTAACTTCCACCAGCAGTTAAAATATATAACAAGAGAAATATGTGGCTGTCACTACCCCTGCCACCGCAGCCCGCCAGGGCAGCAGGTGGCAGCCAACCTTGTTGATCTTAATTACTATACCCTGCAGCTCTTTCGCGGTTGGGTGTGCCGTCGCAACGTTTGACTTTACACAACCTTTTTAACACATTCCTCCCATGTAAAGCACCTAGTATGAAAGCAATACTAGGATTAGAAGACGGCACAATTGTAAAGGGCGTTGGTTTTGGTGCCGCCGGAGCTGCTGTTTGCGGGGAACTTGTTTTTACAACTCAATATACCGGATACGAAGAGGCACTTACCGACCCTTCATATGCCGGCCAGATACTGATGTTCACCTACCCCCTCATCGGCAATTACGGCGTAAGCGGCAAGACCTTCCAGTCAGACGGCATGAAGGCAGAGGGCCTGGTGGTCAGGGAGGCGTGCGACCATCCATCCCACCACCTATCTAAACGCTCCATTTTTGATTTTGCAAAAGAAGAAAACCGACCCGGTATCGCAGGTGTGGATACCAGGATGTTGACCATCAAGACCAGGGATACCGGAGCCATGCGGGCATGCCTGCTCACAGACAGCGACGATGGCGGGGAAGCAGTGCGCCTGGCAAGGCTGCATCCGAAGATATCAGACCAGCTCGACCTGATAGACAGGGTGACCTGCCCCGCCCCCTACCACATTGAAGCAACCGGCAAGGACAAGCCCCATTTCGTGGTTATCGACCTTGGCATAAAGACCAACATGATAAAGAGCCTGCAGCAGCGGGGTGTGGGTATTACCGTGGTACCTGCAAGTACTCCACCTGATTATATTACTGAACAAAAACCTGATGCCATATTCGTATCAAACGGCCCGGGCGATCCAGAGAAGGCAGGCACTGCCATTGATGTTGTAAAACACATGATGGGGGAAGTACCCATCTACGGCATCTGCTTCGGCAACCAGATAATATCCCTGGCACTGGGAGCCAGTACCTACAAGCTGAAGTTCGGGCACAGGGGTGCCAACCAGCCTGTGAAGGATATGGAAACAGGCACCGTGTACATCACTTCCCAGAACCACGGATTCGCAGTGGATGCCGGTTCCCTGGATGCGGCAGAGGCTCATATCACACACCTGAACATCAACGATAATACCGTGGAGGGTATCGCCCACGACTACCTGGACATCATGAGCGTACAGTTCCATCCTGAGGCCAGCCCTGGTCCCTGGGATTCTGAAAAATGGTTCTTTGATACTATTGTGAAAAGGGTGACGAAATAATGCCCCGTAATCCTGATATTAAGAAAGTGCTGCTGATAGGCAGCGGTCCTATCATGATAGGGCAGGCAGCAGAGTTTGATTTTAGCGGCAGCCAGGCATGCCAGTCATTGAGGGAAGAAGGTGTGAGCGTAGTACTCATTAACTCCAACCCTGCCACTATCATGACCGACCCGGAAATGGCAGATGTGGTGTATATCGAACCCATCAAACCCGAGATCGTGGAACGTATCATCGAGAAGGAACGGCCAGACGGAGTGATCGCTGGACTGGGGGGGCAGACCGGGCTGAACACAGTTAGTGAACTGGCCGAGATGGGCGTACTTGAGAAATACAATGTCAAACTTTACGGCACACCCCTAAAAGCCATACAGGATACCGAGGATCGGGACCTGTTCAAACAGGCCATGCAGCGTATCGGTGAGCCTGTGCCCCGCAGCAAGGCCGTGAACACCATTGAAGATGCAGTTGCAATGATCGATGAACTGGGCCTGCCCCTTGTTATCAGGCCGGCCTATACCCTGGGCGGGGCTGGCGGTGGAATTGCCAGGACAAAGGAAGAACTCATCTCAATTACTGAACTGGGCTTAAAACGCAGCCGTATCACCCAGGTGCTCATCGAGGAGGGCGTGCTGGGCTGGAAAGAGTTCGAGTACGAGGTGATGCGTGATGCCAATGATACCTGTATCGTGATATGCAACATGGAGAACATTGACCCAATGGGTATCCATACCGGAGAGAGCATTGTGGTCACTCCCAGCCAGACCCTGTCGGACAGGGACCACCAGATGCTGCGCAGTGCCAGTATCAATATCATAAGAAGCCTTTGCATCGAAGGCGGGTGCAATATCCAGTTTGCAGTAAAGGACGGCGAATACAGGATCGTGGAAGTCAACCCAAGGGTGAGCCGCTCCTCTGCACTGGCCAGCAAAGCCACCGGGTATCCCATCGCCAGGGTGACAGCCAAGATCGCCATCGGCATGACCCTGGATGAGATACCAAATGATGTTACCAAAAAGACACCTGCATCCTTCGAGCCAACTGTGGACTATACCGTGGTCAAGATACCCAGGTGGCCCTTTGACAAGTTCGTGACCGCAGACAAGACCCTGACCACGGCTATGAAGAGCACGGGCGAGGTCATGGCTATCGGGCGCACTATTGAAGAGGCCATGAAAAAGGCTATCCGCAGCCTGGACGTGGATATGTATTTCGGGTTCAGGGAATGGGACCGGGAAGAGGTAATTGACCTGCTGGAGACCCCTACACATGAGCGGTTGTTTGGCATTTACCATGGCTTAAGGACCGGATTTTCAATTGGTGAGATATCAGGCATTACATCTATCGACCCCTTCTTCCTGGAAAAGATACATAATATCATCCGGATGGAAGATACCCTGCGCTCGGGGTTGACCCGGGAGACCCTGCGCAGCGCAAAGCGAATGGGGTTCACGGATGAGGAGATAGGAAAACTCACAGGCAGGACAAGGGAAGATATCAATGATATGCGCCGGGAGATGGGGATCACTACCACCTACAAGATGGTGGATACCTGCGCTGCCGAGTTCGCTGCAGAGACCCCGTATTATTATTCATGCTATGAAGAGATGTGCGAGGACGAGCCCTCGGACAATAAAAAAGTGCTGATACTGGGTGCGGGACCTATCCGCATCGGGCAGGGTATTGAGTTCGACTACTGCACCGTACATGCGGTGACCGCACTGCGGGAAGAGGGGATTGAGACCCATATCATCAATAACAATCCCGAGACAGTGTCCACAGATTACGATACTTCGGATAAGCTGTTCTTTGAGCCACTAACCCTTGAGGACGTGATGAACGTTATCGAGCGGGAAAGACCCTGGGGTGTGATGGTACAGTTCGGGGGCCAGACCTCTGTGAACCTGGCATTGCCCTTGCAGCGGGAACTGCAGCGCAGGACTGACCTGGATACTGTTATCCTGGGCACTACTCCCGAAGATATGGATATTGCAGAAGACAGGGAGCGGTTCAACAAGATGCTGCAGGGTATGGGCATTCCACAGCCAGAGGCGGGTTATGCCACCTCGGAGGCCGGGGCACGGGAAGTGGCAGTCGGTATCGGGTACCCTGTGCTGGTGCGCCCCTCCTATGTACTGGGCGGACGGGCCATGGAGATAGTATATGACGAGAACGACCTGAACCGGTATATGAGCGAGGCCGTAAGGGTCTCACCCGAACATCCTGTGCTCATCGACAACTTCCTTGAGAGTGCCATTGAGATCGATGTGGATGCCATTTGCGATGGCGAGGACGTGCTCATAGGTGCAATCATGGAGCATATCGAGGAGGCAGGGATACACAGCGGTGATTCGGCCTGCGTGATACCGCCCCAGTCACTGGGTCAGTATGTGCTGGATACGGTCAGGGACTATGTGAGGCGTATTGCCCTGGCACTCAGGGTGAAGGGCACCCTGAACATCCAGATGGCATATAAGGACCGGGTGGTCTATGTGCTGGAGGCGAACCCAAGGAGCAGCCGCACCATTCCATTCGTATCAAAGGCCGTGGGCCTGCCGCTGGCCAAGATAGCGGCCAGGGCCATGATAGGGATAACGTTGAAGGAGCAGGGATACCTCCAGGAACCCAGGCCCGGACATGTTTCAGTAAAGGAGGTCCTCCTGCCATTTGATAAACTCCCGGGAGCGGACCCGATCCTCAGCCCTGAGATGCGCAGTACAGGCGAGGTCATGGGTGTGGATTACAGTTACGGGCTGGCATTTTTCAAGGCAGAACTGGCAGCAGATAATGCACTACCGCTGCAGGGTAAGGTGTTCATGTCCATCAGGGACCAGGATAAGCCGGTACTGGTGCAGATAGCAAGGAAGATAGCTGATGCGGGACTGGAAATTATTGCTACCAGCGGTACGGTCCGGTACCTGTCCGGTAAGGGTTTCGATGTTACTGAAATAAAGAAGGTACACGACGGCAGTCCCAATGTCATTGACATGATGCGCAAGGAGGATGTCGGCCTGGTCATCAATACACCCACAACCAAGATGAGCCATAAGGACGGGCGGCGGATACGGCGGGCGGCTGTGGATTATGAGGTGCCCTATATCACCACTATACAGGCGGCAATGGCTGCTGCCGATGCTATTGAGGCCATGAGTAAGGGGGAACTGGTCATAAAGAGTATTGCTGAGTACCATTCTGAGATGTGAAAACCTGGATATACTGGTGTTGGTGGGAAGTCCTGGAAAAGCAGCCTGTGCCTTTACTGCAATAGAGGGAAATTGC
>JAIWAT010000109.1:0-5287 GCA_048634225.1 Anaerolineales bacterium
TTTCTCCTGACTCGGCGATTAATGCTGCTCTGCCTGCTCTGCCTTTTTCTATATTGTAATCCACACAGTTGTAACAAATGTTTGTAATACCGCCCGCGTACCACTTGAAGATGTCTTCATCCCAGCTAAATGCCTTGTCCCACTTTCTAAACCAGTAAATCTCGTCCTGGGCTTTTACTGCCGCTTCTTCCCAAAATGATTCGAAGTCTTCTTCCCCCCACTTTATGAAACGACCTACATGGGGAGGTATTATTTGCATTTTTATTTTGTCATTCATAGTATTCTTCCCTCTTTGGAGCTACTTTACAGTAGTATAACGGTCACACTCATATCTGAACTCCCGGACAGGGATTCGGACGTTGTTGTCGATTTTAGATGACTCGTTCATATCCCAACTTACCTGGCCCCTGACATCACTTATGAAAACATTGCCTTTAGCAGCTACGCCAGAGGCATCAGTAAATTTCCTATCATTTTCGCGTTCATTCGTCAATATTGATACTTCTCAATTTTTATCTTTTAGAATAATCTGACAATGTCAGGTTAAATCAAGCTGTTTATTTTCCCGGCCACATCCACAGGACTATCAGCCACCGCCACCCCGGCACCCTCCAGCGCCTCGATCTTCTCCTTTGCAGTCCCGCCGCCCCCGCTGATAATGGCACCGGCATGGCCCATGGTCTTGCCGGGCGGGGCGCTCACACCCACTACATAACCCACAACGGGCTTGTCCACATGTTCCCTGATGTATTCAGCAGCCTCCTGCTCGGCCGTACCCCCTATCTCACCGATCATCACAATTGCAGATGTACCTGGGTCATTCTCGAACATCTCAAGTGCATCAATGAACGAGGTGCCGATAAGCGGGTCGCCGCCGATACCCACGCAGTAGGACTGGCCTATGCCCTGCCTGCTTAACGCATCCACCACCTCGTATGTCAGGGTGCCGCTGCGGGACACCACACCCACACTACCTTTCAAAAAGATAGAGTCCGGCATGATACCCACCCTTGCCTCGCCCGGCGTGGTGATACCGGGACAGTTGGGGCCTACCAGCATTACATCCGAGTCTTCAATGCTCCTGAACACCCGTACCATGTCCTTAACAGGTATCCCTTCAGTAATGCACACGACCAGCGAGACACCGGAATCCACAGCCTCCAGGATGGCACCTGCTGCATGGGGCGGAGGTACGAAAATAATAGATGCATTTGCACCTGTGGTGTCCACTGCTTCTGGCATGGAATCAAATACGCTCACCCCTTCCACCACCTGGCCGCCCTTGCCCGGTGTAACACCTGCTACAACCTTTGTGCCATATTGCAGCATAAACCTGGTCTCAAGAGTACCTACATTACCTGTAATACCCTGCACAACAAGCCGGGTGTCCCGGTCCACCAGTATGCTCATGAAACCAACCCCACTGCAATACCGGCCGCTTCTGCCGTACTTTGGGCAACAGACACATTTGCACCTTTTAATATCTCCCATCCCTTTTCCTGGTTCGTCCCTGTCAACCTGACGACTACCGGAATATCCAGTCCCTGTAAGGTATCATGGATACCCTCAGCGATCTCGTCGCACAGGGTCAGGCCGCCAAACATGTTAATAAGCATCACTTTAGTACGTGGGTTGGAAGCAGTGATCTCTACTGCCCGTCCCACATGGAAAGCATCCGCACCACCCCGCACGTCCATAAAATTGGCAGGAGTGCCGCCTTCCCTGCTGATCATGTCAAGCGTGGCCAGTGCCAGACCAGCTCCGTTCACTATACATCCGATATCGCCATCCATTGCCACATAGCTCATCCCCAGCTTCATAACCTGTACTTCCAGGGGGTCCAGGTCTTCCAGGTTTTTCTCATACAACTGCTGCATGGCAGGCTGGCGGAACAGGGCGTTGTCATCGATATTTATCTTGGCATCCAGGGCTACCAATCGCCCGTCCACGGTTAAGACAAGGGGATTTACCTCTACCAGTGTACAGTCAAGTTCGTCGTAGATGGCATATAGGCTGCTGACCATCCCAGAAAAAGAAGTTACATCCGAAATACCCAACCCTGCTGCCGTATGTTCCAATTGCTCAGGCTGCGGACCTGTTTTCGGGTCGATCAATTCCTTATGTATGAGATCAGGCGATGTTCTTGCTACCTCTTCAATATCCACACCACCACTGGCACTAGCAATCAACAGGGGACGCCTGGAAGTGCGATCAAGCGCAATTGACAGATAAAATTCCTGCTTGATATCCACACTTTGCTCTACCAGTACTTTTCCCACCGGCAGGCCCTTGATGGTAAGACCCATGATATGCAAGGCTGTTTCTGTGGCATTTTCAGGTGTGGCAATTGCGATACCGCCTGCTTTTCCCCTGCCTCCCACCAGCACCTGGGCCTTTATAGCTGCTGTCCCGAACTGCTGAACTGCCTTTGATGCCTCGTCAGGCGTGTTGCACATAATCCCTTCAGGTGTGGGGATTCCGTACTTTCTGAATATCTCCTTTGACTGGTATTCGTGAAGCTTCATCGTTTACTGCCTTCCTTTTTGTCTGATCTTTAGAAACATTACATATTTAATTGCTCTGGGTGGAGTATATAAAATGTTCAATGACATGTTAGGGTTTTGGTATGGGTTTTACAATGGGTCGTGTCCCCAAGTTCCCGAGAGGCGGTGGCAGATAGTGACTTTAAGGGGAGGGGTACGGAAATGATAAGTTTTACTGGAAAATGACTATAGTTCAAACTCATCAATAAAACCAATAATTAATTTGTATTTATCAAGATATTCAAATCCTTTATCTGTCAATGTAAAAAATTTCCTTCCTTTTTCGTCAATAATTTCTTTTATAAACCCCTTTTCCAATAATTCACTTAAGTATTCGGAAAAACTCTGTGATGATAGATTTGAATATCTCAACAGGGGTGTAGGCTTTATGGAATTATTATAATGTCTAACGATCTTTAATATGTCATATATCACCTCCAAACGATCTCTTTTACGCTTCATTATGTCCACTTTGCCACTTTATAATAGATAATCCCAATCAATACAATCGATATGATCTGAAATACCGTCTGTATTTCAAATGGAATGAATTTTCTTGGACTCAACGCGAATAGATTGACTATCCAGAACAGGAAAAACAAAATATATAGAATATATAGCCCGGAGATTTTTCTCAAATTGCTGAAAATATAGTAGGCTACAATTATCGATGTAAAAATGAGCAATACTGCCTGCGCTAATATCAGAATAAATGGTGATCTCGTAAAAAATGCAATACCAGATATTAAAATAGCAATAATATTAAATAATAACAAAGTATGCATTAAAAAAGTATGCTTGATATACATTTTTTTTAAGAGTATGCTATACGTCAATGAAAGAATAGCCATTGTGCTGAAGTATCCGATAAAAACCAGGGAAAAAATACCGAATAAGTACATCGGGAAATAAATGTCAAATGTTATTATAATTAATTTTAATAAAACGGATATGAATCTGGAAATATAGGCTAATCCGAAAAATAAGAATGTTATTCTAAAATATTTTATCCCTTCATGCTTTGTCAGATCAAATATTTCCCTGGTTTTATAATAGATCGAAAAGCAAAGAAATACAACGATAAGTGTATAGGCTAGTTCCACAGCCAGTCTTGTAGGATCGATTAGATGAAACGGTGGCATATATCCTACTATTCTATCTGAACATTAATAAAAAAGGTGGATGTAAAGTGTACATTTCGCCTTCTTTTTGCTTATAAAGGGGTTTTGATAATATAGTAATTTGAGGTGATAGAATTGAAAAGAATTAGTATATTAAGTGTCCTGGCAGTGATGGTGCTTGTATTTTCAATAGGAGCAGTATCAGCTTTCGGAGGAAATTTCTTTGGAATGGATCCTGGAAGCAGGGAAGATATGGTGAATGCCATTGAAGCAAAAGACTACAATGCCTGGAGAGAAGCGAAGTCAGACCGAATGACAGAGGAAAAATTCAACGAGCGTGTAGCAAGGCATGAAGCAAGGTCTGAAATGCGAGAGCATAGAGAAGACAAGATACAGGCTATAGAGGCTGGAGACTATGAAGCCTTTAAAGTAGCAGCAGAGAATTGGCCAATGTTATCAAATATCCAAAATGAGGGTGACTTTGAATTACTTGTCCAGCTTCATCAGGCAAAGCAGGACGGAGATTACGAAACAGTAGAAGAGCTTAGAGAACAGCTTGGCATGCTCGGCGGATTTGGTAACCATAAAATGTCTGGACAATTTGGAAGATAAAGGATGACCTGATTATCCTTTTTCTTCTTTATTTTTAATCAATCGACATTATGAGAATATTTACTTAATTCGCTAAAATGTAATAGATGAGAAGTCTAACTAAATATGATAAAATATCAGAATGCATTAGAAAATAAGAATGATGTACTTCTCAGTCTGGAAGATGTCTGGAAGATATACCAGATGGGAGAGGTCGAAGTCCCCGCTTTGAAGGGAATAACTGTAGAGATTAAAAAAAGAGATTTTGTAGCCATAATCGGTGCATCGGGAAGTGGGAAATCAACCATGATGAATTTGATAGGATGCCTGGATATCCCGTCAAAAGGCAGGATACTATTAAAAGACCAGGATATCAGCCAGTTCAGCGAATCAGACCTGGCTACATTTCGGGGAAAGACGATCGGATTCATTTTTCAGCAATATAACCTGATCCCGACCATGAGCGCTTTTGAAAATGTCATGCTTCCTTTAGAGTTCCAGGAAATCGATGACAGGACAGCTTCCCAAAAGGCCCGGGAAATTCTGGCATTCCTGGGATTAGCTGATAAAATTTATCACCTGCCTTCCCAGCTTTCCGGGGGACAACAACAGCGGGTTTCAATTGCCCGGTGTCTTGTTACAGATCCTGAAATTATCCTTGCAGATGAACCCACGGGTGCGCTTGATAGTGTCACTGGAAAAAATATCATTGAAATGCTACACAAATTCTGGAAAGATGAAGGTAAAACGGTCATAATAGTAACTCACGATTCGAATCTTGCAAAATATGCTAACACTATTATTGAACTGAAAGACGGCAAAATAATCAGGATACAGGAGAACGAGGTGAATTAAAAAATGAAAGAGATCAGGATTGGATTTCTGGCTATATGCTTAATGATGGCGTTATCATCTGTCGCTTATGCAAATATACCTTATGCAAATAATTATTATCCAGATCTATCAGGTGTTACCGGCATTTCGGTAAGCCTGGTAAATCAGGACCCTCAACCGGCAATTGCGGGAGATGTT
>JAIWAT010000110.1:0-5252 GCA_048634225.1 Anaerolineales bacterium
CAGGAACTGGCCAAACGCGGCAGTGTGGGCACGGTAAAACATATGCCTGGTCATGACCTGAATCCGGACGGTACAGATACAGGAAGGTACATGAATGCCGGTGCCAGGGCAGTACTGGGTGTAACATCTTCCGGCACTGCAAAATATTACCCTGAAACCGACATTGGGAATGCCCTTGATGAACTGGCCAACAGCGGCATGGACTATGCAGTGGTCGAAGGGTTCAAGGACAGCCGCCTGCCAAAGATCATACTGGGAGACCTGGAATTGCCGGATGAGGTAGCAAGGCTGGATAGTATCGTTGACCTGGCAGATGAAGTACTTACAAACCTGCTCGACATTATAGAGCAGCAGCCTGAATACCATACCCTGGACTCCCTCATTGCAAAAGTGCGTCAGAACCCCAGGATTGCAGAAGCAGGAGCAATCGGAAGTTTTACAGGCATCGTAAGGGAGAAGACCGGGGACGTGGAAACAAAAAGCCTGGAATTCGAAAGCTACGAAGAGGCAACAGCCAATAAGATACGCCTCATCGAAACCGACCTGAAAGCATGTGAAGGCATCCTGGATGCCAGGATACACCACCGTGTGGGCAAGATAGAAGCAGGGCAGGATATATTATATATCGTAGTTGCAGCCTCGCACAGGCAGCAGCTCTTCCAGGCCCTGTCAGATGCCATAGAGCGGGTGAAGGCAGAGGTTCCCATCTGGAAAAAGGAATACACAACCACAGGCGAATTCTGGGTGCAGGACCACTCATAAAAAGATTTATTCAACCTTAACACCTTTATGGAGATGTGAAAATAATATGACGTTATTTGGTACCAATGGAGTAAGAGGGATAGTAAATTCTGAAATGACAACCGACATGGCCCTGAACCTGGGAAAGAGCCTTGGCACATATATGCACAGGCACGGCCTTGGCAGCAGGGTGGCAGTGGGCAGGGATACCCGGATCTCCGGGGATATGCTAAAGTCAGCCGCCATCGCAGGTCTGCTGTCCACAGGCCTGGAAGTGGTGGATGTGGATATACTGCCCACACCTGCGCTGCAGTACTATGTGCGTGATAAAGCGGATGCAGGTGTGATGATAACCGCATCCCACAATCCAAGGGAATACAACGGCCTTAAGATAGTGGCAGGTGACGGTACCGAGTTTTCAAGGCAGGGCGAAGCAGAAGTAGAGCAGATATACTATGCAGGTGAGTTCCACGCTGCACAGTGGAATGAGACAGGCAGTTTTTCCAGTGACAAGACAATCCTCAGGACATACATGGACGGGATCATCTCAAAGGTGGATGCCGGTGCCATCCGCACAGCAGGGTTGACAGTGGTAGTAGACCCGGGCTGCGGGGCAGGATGCGGTGTGACGCCCATTCTATTAAGGGAACTGGGCTGCAGGGTCATATCCCTGAATGCCCAGCCCGACGGCACATTTCCCGGCAGGGCACCCGAACCCACAAAGGAGGAATTGGGCGACCTTATGAACACTGTAAAAGCAGCCGGGGCAGACCTTGGCGTAGCCCATGACGGTGATGCGGACAGGGTGGCATTCGTGGATGAAAAAGGTGAGTTCCTCGACGAGGAAGACCTGCTGGCAATAATGGCAGGGCATGTGCTCGAAGGGAAAAAAGGCAGCGTGGTCACCCCTGTAAGTTCGTCATTGAAGGTGCGGGACGTGACTGAATCAATGGGTTGCGAACTCCTGTGGACAGCAGTCGGCAGCATAGATGTGGCCCGGAAGATGATAGAGACGGGTGCGGTATTTGGTGGTGAGGGCAACGGCGGCCTTATCTTCCCAGAGTTCCAGTACTGCCGGGATGGTGCAATGACCGCAGCCAGGATGCTTGAGATACTTGCCGCAGGCAGGAAGCTTTCAGAACTGAAACAGGGAATCCCCAAATACCACAATACAAAGAAAAAGATACATGTAAAGGACCCGAAACAGGTAGTTGAAATGCTATTGAGCCTGGACCTGCCCGGGGATTTCGGAGATGTCGGGAGTGTTGGCGATGTCGGAGATGTTAAAGTGGACCGCACGGACGGACTCAAGTTATGGTATCCGGACGGCTGGATACTGATCAGGCCCAGTGGAACTGAACCGCTTATCAGGATATATGCAGAATCCAGTACAGCCGGACGCACCGCCGAACTGGTAGGATACGGTATAAACCTAGTGGAAAAGACTGCAGAAAAAGTACAGGGAAAGGAGGAGTAACAATATGGATGTAGTAACAAAATTTTATGTTGAAACAGACCTGCCCATTAAAGAAGCAGCAGGAGCCATTGCAGCCGAGCAATCAACTGGCACGTGGACAGAGGTCAGCACCTTAAAGGAAGGCGACCCGGCACACCGGCTGGATGGAAAGGTACTGACAGCAGAAGGTACAAATGTGGAAATTGGATTCCCTGTGGAACTATTCGAACCCGGCAACATTCCCCAGTACCTGTCTGTCATCGCCGGTAACCTGTTCGGCCTGGGTGCATTAAAGAATATCAGGCTTGTTGATGTGGAATTTCCAGACGAACTGGTAAAGGCACATTCAGGGCCGCGCTATGGTATCAAGGAAGCCCGGAACATCCTGGGCGTGCATGACCGCCCCCTGGTGGGTACGATCATAAAACCAAAGGTAGGCCTGGACCCAAAGCAGACTGCACAGGTGGCATATGACGCTGCAATGGGCGGTCTTGACCTGATAAAGGATGATGAGACCTTAACAGACCAGCAGTTCTGTCCCCTGGAAAAACGGCTGGCAAGGGTCATGGATATGCTCGACAAGGCCGAAAACCAGACCGGGCAGAAGGTGTTCTATGCAGTCAATGTGACCACAGGTGCCGCACAGATAGTGGACAGGGCACAAAAGGCAGTGGAACTGGGTGCCAATATGGTTATGGTGGACGTGCTGACATCAGGATTTGATGCACTGCAGGAACTGTCTGCCAATATTGATGTCCCCATCCATGTGCACAGGACAATGCACGGTGCCATAACCCGTAACAAGAAGCACGGTATTTCCATGCTGGTAATATCAAAGCTGGTCAGGATGGCAGGCGGTACCAATCTTCATACCGGAAGCTACCACGGCAAGATGGATATAGATACTACAGAGAACGACCGCTGCCGGGATGCCCTCAGGGGCGAGTGGTCAGGTCTTAAAAGTACATTCCCGGTTGCCTCAGGCGGCTTAAGCCCGCTGAACGTGGCACCCAACCTGGACGGCTACGGCATGGACTGCATTGTACAGGCAGGCGGCGGCGTACATGGACACCCTGGAGGTACTACCTCCGGTGCCAGGGCTATGCGCCAGGCAGTGGATGCCTGGGTGGAAGGAACATCTATGAACGAATATGCCAAAAACCACCCTGAACTTGAAAAGGCGATTAAGAAATGGGGCTGATATTTATATATTGTATCATATCATTTTATAACCAATATAAAAATACTAATTCATGTTGAGGTGAACTAATTGACATGCCCTTATATATCAGGTGTCTGGTGCAAACTTGACCCAAAATTCCATAAACCAAAGGCTGATGAAGTGGAAATGTACTGCTCCAGCGATGATAACTACATCAATTGTCCTGTCTATGAAAAATACGCGAACATAGAAGGCAACGGCTGCATTTAAGAATGTCTTACTATTAATGACCACAACAGGACATGCCAGTGCTCCAGGTGCAGGTACGATAATTAATGCCATAGCTACCTGGAAAGGTTCAGCTTTCGGGATAGACTTAAAGACAAACGCCGAAGTCCGGCTGAATGGTGATGATAAGATCACCGGGACCATTAAAGAAGGAGGTAATCCCGGACTTATCGAAAGATGCGTCGAACTGGTGTTTAAGCAGTTCGGTTACCAGGGCGGTGCCACAGTAGCAACTTCAAGCGAGATACCCATTGCGTCGGGCCTTAAGAGCAGCAGTGCGGCTGCCAATGCTGCGGTACTGGCAGCCCTGGATGCCATCGGTGAAAGTATGGAACCAATAGATGCCGCCCTTATCGGTGTACAGGCTGCAAAGGATGCAGGGGTCACCATTACCGGTGCTTTTGATGATGCAGCAGCATCGATGCTGGGTGGTGTGGTGGTCACAGACAACAGGTCGTCAACCTTGATATTAAGGGAAGAACTGGATTCTGAAGTGATGATCTATGTACCCCGGACACAGGCATACAGCTCACAAACAGATGTAGGGCGGTCAAGGCTGATCGCTCCCTGGGTGGATATAGCATACGAACTCTGCATCAAGGGCAAATATAGAAAGGCCATGACCTTAAACGGTTTCTTGTACTGCAGTGCCTTGGGGTTCGACCCTGGACCCATGATGATGGCACTGGAAACAGGTATTGAAGGTGTGAGCCTTTCAGGTACCGGTCCTGCATATACCGCATTGGCAAGCGGGGAACAGGCCGACGAACTGGCTGATGCCTGGTCGGCACTGGATGGAAGGGTTATAAGGACAAAGATAAATAATAGCGGTGCAAAGATACAAAGGTAGTGGTCCCTATGAAAGAACTTTCCGGAATTAGAATAGAGATTGAAAACATCGACCGTGAGATTATCAGGTTAATAGGGAACAGGACTAACCTGGCCAGGGATGTACTTGAAGCAAAGAAACATGAAGGTCTTCCCATCAATGATGAAAACCAGAATCAGGCAGTCATGGAAAGGGTTGCAAATATCGCCACCGAATGCGGGCTTGATTCAGGTGAAGTGAAAAATATCTTTAGAATACTTATTAAGATGAGTATCGAGCGCCAGCATGAGCTCAGTGGTGAAGGCAACCTGCCGTAAAAAAAACTGCAACCATTGTTGGTCGCAGCTATTTTATCAGGAATTTTATCAGGTCTCTGTCCAGCCGGCTTTCACGTTCGAACTTATCAATGATCTGTTCGTTAGATAGTCCTTCAGCTCTTGACGCTTTTACTTTCTCAAAGAATGCCGGGTTTATTTCATAGTACTCATTGATATCTTTCCTATGTCCCCATACATCCCCTTCCAGTAAAGCAACATTCTGCATTTTCAAGAACATCCTGGTGGAGTCTGAGATGGTTTTCATGAATGAACTGGCAACATGTATAGCTTTTAGTTTTGGGCACATGTTTGCCAGGATCATTATATCCTTATTTGACGGCCTGAATGTGAGATGTATCATCTCTTCATTCTTGTTCAGCGTATCAATTTCATCCTTAGAACTTACTACTCTAATTTTCATTTAATTCACAAAATACTAAACATCTTTATAATATTTAA
>JAIWAT010000111.1:0-5117 GCA_048634225.1 Anaerolineales bacterium
GGGCAACCTGAGCGCCCAGACCAAGACCATGCTGGACCGCTGCCGGGCCGTGGTGGCAAAGGACCCCGACATCCTGCGCAACAAGGTGGGTGCAGCCCTGGCAGTGGGCGGCGACCGTATAGGCGGCCAGGAGATAGCCATCCAGTCCATCCACCACTTCTATATTATCAGCGAGATGATACCGGTCGGCGGCGGTTCGTTCGGTGCCAACCTGGGCGGGACCTTCTGGTCGCAGGACCGGATGGCCGAGGGTGCTGCTGAGGATGAGGAGGGGCTGCGTTCCATGCGCAAGACCATGAACCGGATGATGAAGGCGCTGGGAGTGGTCAGGGGCGAGGATATACCGAAAAAAAGTTGAGAGCCTACATCTGCTGGATTGTATTGCATCGAAGATACATTATCCTCAATGGCAGTATCAATGCCTTATCCTTGACACTATTCCATCAAATCCACCATCAAAACTGGCCAGGTGGTCTATACCCTTATTTTTCATCAGTTCGATTATTGAGCAGTCAGTAAAACTCAGCTTCTTGTCTGCGTATTTTGCGAAAGTAATCCACCCTTTTTCAAGAATCTCCTGGTCAATGAAAAGCATATTTATGAACCTCGGGATATCCTTATTTTCATTTCCAAGAATGATATCCCTCGCCTGTCCGGCTTTTTTAACATCGCCTGTCTTGTAAAGGATGAAAGTCATCAATTCGTTAAAAACAAAGTCAGAGGTAAATGCTGCACCATACTTGTTTTTCATTATGCTCTCAAGCAGGCCCGTGGCGGTATCATGATGTTCGTCCTTCCTGTTAACGTATGCAATAAAGATGCCTGTATCTATAAAAATACTCATCTCAGGCCCCGTATATTGTAGTGTCGATATCTGACTCTTCTGTTTTAACACCCCAATCGGTCTGAAGAGCTTTTATTTTCCTGATCTCTTTTTCTGAAAGGGGTAGTGCCAGCAGCTTACCAAAAAAATTATCTTTTTTTGACCCCATGAACTCTATTATCCTTGAGAACAGTTCCTGCTGAGTGATTTTTTTACCGGCCTTGAGAGTAAACTCAGCCTGGAACATATCAAAAAGGTGCTTATCTTTGTCATTGACTTTGATATTCTGGCTCATAATACAAAATATAATTTTATCTAATATATCTTTTTCTACTACAATAAGGGCTAACTATACATATGCAAAAACTCAACTTTTTATCAGCGTATTTTGAGAAAGTATCCCGCCCGCTTTCAAATATCTCCAAGTCAATGAAAAGCATAGGCGGGGCCTGGAATACAATCCACTGTTCGACCAGGGTGTCGGAGCAGTGTGATGAGTGCGGGGTGTGAAAACAATGAGTACAATAATAAAGATAACAAACATGGTATTGGTACTGCAGATATTGATTGAGATTTTTCTCAACTCTTCTTTCTGTAGATAAGTCACCATGCCCGGGATTATGGAACTGTGCCGATTGAACCAAACATGTTATATCTTTTTAATAAATAATATCTTCCTGATTCTTATGATCGAATATTGGGAGCCACTTATTGAGCGAATGCCAGTTGATGAACTGAAAGCTATCCAGGAAGAGAAACTCAAACGAGTTGTTCGTTATGTTTACGACCATTCTCCTTTCTACAAGAAAAGGTTCGATGAAGCAGGGATTTCCCCAAACGACATCCAATCCCTTGATGATGTCAGGAAACTCCCGTTCACTACAAAACAGGACCTCAGGGATACCTATCCCACCGGTATGTTCTGCGTGCCCCAGGAACAGGTGGTACGCTACCATGCATCCAGCGGGACCACGGGCAAACCCACTGTAGTGGGCTATACCGAGAATGATATAAAGGAATGGACAACCTCCCTGGCCAGGGGCCTTACATCGATCGGTGTAGGCAGGGGTGATGTGGTCCAGATAGGGTACGGCTACGGACTCTTCACAGGCGGACTGGGACTGCACTACGGTGTAGAGATGGTGGGAGCAAGCGCCATTCCCTCAAGTTCGGGCAATACAGAACGGCAGATCGAGTTGATGCAGGACCTGGGTTCAACAGCTATGGCATGCACGCCTTCTTATTTCCTTTATGTGAACGAAGTTTTCAAGAAGCTGGGGATCAGCATCGCAAATGATACGAAATTAAAGTGCGGGATATTCGGGGCCGAACCCTGGTCAGAGGAGATGCGGCGCAGGATAGAGGAGCAGACCGGTATCAAAGCGTATGACATATTCGGCACGTCAGAGATAAGCGGCCCCCTCTTCACCGAATGTACATACCAGGACGGGATTCATATCTGGGCGGACCAGTTCCTTATTGAAGTGATCGACCCTGAGACAGGGGAGCAGCTTCCAGACGGGGAAAGGGGAGAACTGGTAGTGACCACACTGGCAAAGGAGGCACTGCCCCTGATACGGTACCGTATAGGGGACCTGACAGTCATCAAATCCGGGCCGTGTAAGTGCGGCAGGACACATCCACGTATCATGCGCATCCTGGGCCGGACCGATGATATGATTATTGTAAGGGGTATCAATGTATTCCCGGGCCAGGTGGAGGCGGTATTGATGAATATACCTGAAGTGGCAGAACACTACCAGTTGGTTGTTGACCGAGAGAAAGAACTGGATACCCTGACCGTACAGGTGGAAGTGACAGAGGACGTTTTCAGCGATAAGATATCTGACCTGATGGTCCTTGAGAAAAGGGTGACCAAAGCACTGCAGACCGTCCTGAACATTTCAGCAAGGGTAGAACTTGTGGAGCCAGGCACAATTCCGCGTTCTATGGGTAAGGCACAAAGGGTTATTGATAAGAGGAAAATTTGATAGAGGTATTTGATAGAGGTGTTAGAAATGGTAAATAAGTTAATTAAACAGATCTCCATATTTGCCGAGAACAAGGCGGGAAGGCTTGAAAAGATCACTGAGAAATTAAAGTCTGCAAATATCAATATCAGGGCATTTACTATTGCAGAAGCAGGGGATTTCGGTGTGATGCGGATGGTTGTAGACAAACCCGAACAGGCCCATAATGTACTGCATGATGCGGGATTCACTGTATCTGAAACCGATGTGCTGGGTATTGAGATGAGTGATTCCCCTGGCGGCCTGCATGAAATATCCACTGTCCTGGGTTCCAGTGGCATTAATGTTGATTATGCATATGCCTTTGCGATGGCAACACAGAAGGCCCTGTTAATAATCAGGGTTGATAATATCAACAATGCCATTGAAGTGCTGGAAAACAGCGATATCAGGCTGATCAGTATGGAAGAGGTCAAAAAGATATAATTCCGGGGTGTTCGGGAATGGTCATGCGATCTACCGGGTAAGCACTGGCGCTGGTGAAAGGTGCCGGAAGGGGGGGCATGGGAAGTGGAAAGTGGTATGGCTGTTAAATTATATAACTTGTGTTTTTTTAAACCACAGAAAAAATACTAAAAGGGCTTATCAGGAACGACAAAATCGTTGATGTAAGCTTTGGACCTGACCAATATCCAAAATATACACGATTAATTCGAAAAGATGAATGAATGGGTAGTGGAACCGGTAAAGTAGTACTTTATGTACATCAAGAAAATTATATAGGCGATGCACTGCATCTACAACTGTCTTAGCAGGAGATATTAACATATATGGCAGAATCAGACGCACACAAACGTTATGAATTCAAACGTCAGCTTGAAGAACTGCGCTCAAAAAAGGGCAGGGGTACAGAACTCATATCCCTGTACATCCCGCAGGATAAGCAAATATCTGACGTAGTAGCCCAGCTCAGGGATGAACACGGCCAGGCAGCCAACATCAAGTCAAAGATTACCAGGACCAATGTCCAGAGTGCACTTGAGAGCCTGATGTCAAGGTTGAGGTACTTCCCCCGCTCACCCGTGAAGGGTGTAGTCTTGTTCACCGGAGCTGTGGATGTGGGGAGCAACAAGACCGACCTGCAGAGTTTTACTGTGGAGCCGCCCGAACCCCTTATTTCATATAAATATCATTGCGATTCGGCCTTCTTCCTTGAACCACTTGAGGATATGCTGGCAGATAAAATGACCTACGGCCTGCTGGTGCTGGACCGGCGCGAGGCTACTGTCGGGCTGCTTAAGGGCAAGCATATAGAGACCAGGGACCATATGACCTCAACAGTGCCGGGTAAACAGCGAAAGGGCGGCCAGAGCGCACACAGGTTCCAGCAGTTACGTCTTATCGCTATCCATGATTTCTACAAACGGATAGGTGATGCTGCCAGTAAAGTATTCCTCACAGTTGACCATAAGGACCTGGAGGCTGTGCTGATAGGTGGTCCTTCGCCTACCAAGGAGGAGTTCGAGGATGGAGAATTCCTTCACCATGAACTGGAAAAGAAAATACTGGGCCTGTTCGATGTCTCCTATACTGACGAGAGCGGTTTGACTGAACTGGTGGACAATGCCGCTGATGCCCTGATGAACCTGGATGTTATCAAGGAAAAGAAGTACATGGAACGCTTCCTTAAGGAACTTGTAGGGGATAACGGACTGGCAGCATATGGCGAGGAAGAGGTCAGGCAAAACCTCCAGATGGGGTCTGTGGAAGTGCTGCTGATGTCTGAGGACCTGCGAAGGGAGCGGATCGATACCCAGTGTACCCAGTGTGGTGATGTGGATGCTGTGACCGTGACCCGAAGAGCTGGTGAAGATCTGCCTGAACTGGCTCCATGCAAGAAATGCGGTGCAACGGTCAAGGCCACTGGTTCTGTGGATGTGGTAGATGAACTCTCCACGCTGGCGGACCAGATGAGTACGCAGATAGAGTTTATTTCCACTGATTTTGAAGAGGGCGCCCAGTTAATGAATGCCTTCGGAGGAATGGCGGCCATATTGAGGTACAAGACCAGTATATAACCTTTAGATTAAGAAAAATGAATGAGCGAAAATACAAGAAGATATATGATAAACTGAAATGTGTTGAAGATATCAACAAAATATCAAAGGCATATTCGGTTAACACCGGAGCCATTTCCAATATACTTCACCAGAAAACCGTAAGAAATGTGAGGAAATACCACAGCCGTATAGTTAATAAAGCTCCTAAGCTGGTCAGGTCATGGAAACGGGGAGACACCATACTGGAACTTGCCAGTAAGAATA
>JAIWAT010000112.1:0-4862 GCA_048634225.1 Anaerolineales bacterium
ATACCACACTTGAAATACCTGTGAAGACTTAATTGTGCCATTGCCTCAAGCCCTGCTGCCTGGAGAATATCCAGCACGCTTTTCATCATCAACTCCGGACCGCAGATATAGAACTGGTCAAACCCGGCCAGGTTGAACAGGTCCATTGCTCCTGTTATAAACCCGTGATGACCTTTGCTCCCATCGTCAGTAGCTATACTGACCGCACCGCATTTTGAGAAATGTTCCTCGAAAAGCAGTTCATCCGCTGTCCTGGCTCCTATCAGGGTAGTAACATCCAGGCCACTTGAATGGGCTTGCTGCGCCAGTGGCAGCAGGGGTGCACCACCCACGCCACCTGCAATGATCATTATCTTATTGCCTTTCCCTCCCCCGTCTACTTTCACTTCAAATCCGTTCCCGAACGGCCCCCTGATGCCAACACTATCGCCCACATCCAGCCGTGACAGTGCTTCAGTAGCCTCGCCCACCCTCTGCACAGTGATGCTGCCCGGGTGTGACAGGGCCATCGGGACTTCATCCAGGCCCCGGACCCATACCATTACGAACTGGCCGGGTGCGGCATCCAGTTCAATATCGGTCATGAGGGTGGTTATGGAAGGGGTCTCCCTGATGATCCCTGTTATTACCGCATTTATCGGTCTCACTGTTCCACCTTCCTGTGGGCAAGTCCGGTTACATCGTCCAAACAATAATCATTGGCCTTCAGGTAAGCGGACAATCCACTGGTAATCTCACTGAAAATATTGACATTATCATAAACAGCAGAGCCCACCTGTACCGCCGAGGCCCCGGCCATCATCATCTCCACTGCATCCTGCCAGCTTCCGATACCGCCCACACCTATGACCGGAATATCCAGTGCTTTGTACAGATCGTATATGCATTTTACAGCCACCGGACGTACTGCGGGGCCGGAAAGGCCACCGTACAGGTTGCCAAGGATTGGATACCCGCTATGGATATCTATAGCCATGCCCCGCACCGTATTGATAGCGACAACAGCATCGGCTCCACCCCTGCTGGCAGCCTCACCGATCTCCACGATATCTGTGACATTCGGGGTGAGCTTGACCCATATCGGTGCATCGGTTGTCTGTTTTGCAGCCCTGGTGATCACTTCCACCAGTACCGGGTCAGTACCAACTACAGTTCCGTAACCACTGGCATGGGGACAGCTCACATTTAATTCGTAGGCACTGGCACCTTCCAGTCCGATGATTATTTCTGCAAACTCGTCAGGATGTGCACCGAAAACGCTGGCGATCACAGGAACCCCGCCTTCACTGGCAACAGAGAGTTCTTCCCTGAAATCCCTGTAAGAGGGATTGGGCAGGCCCATTGCATTTAAAAAGGCACAATCCAGTTTGAGCATGGTGGGGTTTGGGTGGCCTTCCTTTGGCTCGGAGCCTATGGACTTTGTGACCACAGCGCCCGCACCTTCCCCGGCCATACGCTTTAGTGAGGCTCCAGTAGTACCAAGAACGCCTGCCGCCAGTATTGTCGGGTTTTCCAGTTCAAGCCCGGTAAGTTGTATCGAAAGATCGGTTGAGGGCATGCTATCCATAGACCTCGTCAACCGTATATTCGTTATGCACAACCTTTGATATCTTTCCCACCAGGGCGGCCGGGTCATCTGCCTGGAATACGTTCCTTCCTATTGCCACACCCCTGGCACCTGTCTGTATGGAATCATATACCATCTGTAAAAGGTCACGCTCGGTCTCCATCCTGGGCCCACCGGCTACAACGATTGGTACAGGACAGCCGTCAACCACTTCCCGAAACGATTCCGGGTCTCCGGTATAATTTGTCTTGACAATATCTGCGCCAAGTTCGGCACCGACCCGGGCCGCATGCTTGACGTACTCTACATCATGTTCGGAATCTACCTTTGGTCCCCTTGGATACATCATTGCCAGGAGAGGCATACCCCATTCATCGCATTTACTGGCGATCATGCCCAGTCCCTTCAACATCTCTGCCTCATCATCGGCACCAATGTTAATATGTACTGATACTGCATCTGCTCCTACTTTTATTGCCTCTTCCACTGAGGTGACCAGTACCTTATGGTTGGGGTCAGGACCCAGTGAAGTGGACGCTGACAGGTGTATGATCAGTCCCACATCCCTGCCGTAACCACGGTGTCCGTACTTGGGTAAGCCCATGTGTCCCAGTACAGCATTGGCACCGCCTTCTGCCACTTTGTTCACCATTTTCGACAGGTCGGTCAATCCTTTAATGGGACCTGCACCAACACCATGATCCATGGGAATAATGATTGTCCGGAGTGTATCCCGGTCAAAAATCCGTTCCATACGTACCAATTTCCCAATGTTTAGAGACCTTATGACATTCGTTTGCATGTGTTCCACCTGGAAATATTCAAGGTTCTGATTGTACTTATTCATTTAGATTTTAGTATTTATTTCACGTTTTTAAAATTATACACTTTTAATAATTTAAAAAAAGTACTTATCCTAAAGATGATAATAACATATTAGGTTGAAAAACAATGATGAAAAATCACATTCTATTAAGAGACATTATGACAAGGGGGGTAACTTCGGTTCCCATGGATGTCACCCTTAGAGAAGTTGCAAAAATAATGATTGACCAGAACGTTTCTGGCGTAGCAGTTACAGACCATAACGGGGAAATTATGGGATTTATCACAGAAATGGACATGTTGCACGTAGTTGTCGATAAATCACTGTTGGATGAGACTGCCGAAGCAATAATGACGACTTCGTTAAAATCGATCAGCCCTTCCACTGATCTGGAAACTGCTTCCAGTGTCATGCTGGAAGCACGCATTCACAGACTGATCATATTATCAGAACCAGGTATGGGGGCATCAGACCGTCCTGTGGGTATTCTCAGTGCCAGTGATATCATCAGGCAACTGACGCTGTAAGGACTTATTTTCGTACAGGTGGGAGCCTGCAAAGTTTCGAGCTTAGCTGCGCGTGTATCCTGATGATGTCAAATTTAGTCAACAGTCCGGACAGCCTTTTGGGGTCATCCCTGTCCACAACAGGCAGGCGGCCGATATTGTTATCCAGCAATTTCCTTAAAGCTTCTTCAAGATTCTCGTCTTCATAGGTTACGATCAGCGAGCGGGTCATGATATCTCCGGCAGTTACAATGTCCCTTTCATCGGTGGGGACTTTTTCTGCATCCTCAAAGGTCACCATACCGACCAGTTCCAGGTTATCCAGCACAGGATATCCCAGATGACCGTATTTATGGATGAGGTTCAACACTGTCTGTATCTTTGTGGCCGGGTCAACTGTGATGATATCGCCGCTCATGGCTTCCTTTGCCGTTACAAGTTCCAGCACGTCTATTGTCATCTCGCGGCGGTGGGCAGGAGAGTCCATCCTGGTGGCCACCTGCTTTTCATATATGGACCATCTGCCTGACAGAACATATGCAAGGGTGGAGGCAAGCATCAGGGGCGGCAGCAGGTTGTAGTTGCCTGAAAGTTCTGATACCATTATTATTGCGGCGATGGGTGTTTTTGCTACACCTGCAAGCAGGGCTGCCGTCCCGACCACCACAAAGGTAGCTGGCTGCACTACTATAGTAGGGAACAGGGTATGGAAGGTCAGTCCCACCACACCACCCAGCATTGCTCCTATCACCAGCGAGGGACCGAACACACCACCGCTGCCCCCACTGCTGATAGTGAACGATGTGGCAATTATCTTGGCGAATACCAGTAGCAGCATAAGCCCTACTACAAGCTGCTGGTCTATGGCCTGCTGGATGAGCCCGTACCCTACGCCCAGGCTTTCAGGTACGAAAAATGCAAGGATGCCAAGTAAAAAGCCGCCGATGGCAGGCCTGTAATGCCGTGGTATAGTCAACCTGTTGAAGATGTTCCTCATGCCGTAGAAGATATGTACATAAAAGATACCAACGGCTGCACATGCAATACCCAGCAGTGCATAGAAAACAAGTTCGTATGGGTGGGTGAACTGGTAATTGGGCATGATGAACAGGGAACCCCAGCCGAACACTGAGCAGAATATGGAATAGGCGATGGTGGACGAGATAAAGGCGGGCACAATGCCCTCAGATTCCGAGCCCTGCCTGTACAGTACTTCGATGGCGAATATTGCGCCGCCAAGTGGGGCTTTGAATATGCTGCCCACACCGGCAGCCATGCCGCATATCACGAGAATGCGGCGGTCACGGTCAGTGAGATGGAGCCTGGTGGCGAGTATGGAACCAAAACCTGCGCTGATCTGGGCTATGGGTCCTTCCCTGCCTGCGCTTCCCCCTGAGCCCATGGTTATCATGGATGTCAGTGCTTTAACAAAGGGGACCCTGGTCCTGATCATACCCTGTTTCTGGTGGTAGGAATCGATAACCGAATCAGTACCGTGCCCTTCGGCTTCAGGGGCAAAGCGGTACACTATGTAGCCTGCCAGCAGTCCGCCGAGCATGGGGAGCAGTACCAGTAATAAACGGTTTGGCTCGCCTGTAACAACGGGCAGGAGGTCAACATCACCTCTTGGGGTAATAGGGAAATATCCGCCGATGCCGCCTAATAGGTAATAGGTGGCATAATACAGGCCCGAATAGAATATAATGGCAACAATCCCGCCCACAATACCTACAAGGATGCTGAGGGCTGTCCATCTCTGGACCTCTTTCAGGTCGAGTTCACGTACAATTTCATGTATCTTGCTGCTGAGGTCCATTTCATTTACACCAGCCAGGGAACGTGAAAGGTTGATGAATTAGTTTGATGGATAATGAATTCAGTGGGTAATTGGTGTTTTAAAAATGACTGTCGAGTTTTTTCCGGTATAGAAGAATTTGCAGTACCCGTTTGTTCAACCTTCTTT
>JAIWAT010000113.1:0-4676 GCA_048634225.1 Anaerolineales bacterium
ACCAGGGAACTGGTGAGCGGCCAGATAGATGCGGGTTTCACCTCTTTTGCTATTGATGCGTCCCACCTGTTCAATTTCCAGGGCGGCGATCTGAGGGAGGAGCTGGCCGATAATATCAATGCTACCACAGAGATTGGAAGGCATATCGAAGAGAAGATGGCAGGAAGGGGGTACGGCCTTGAGGTTGAGGTCGGTGAGATAGGACGGGAGGATGAGTCTGGCAGGGTGCTGACCAGTCCCGAGGAGGGAGTTACTTTTATTACGGCGCTGAACGAGAACGGCATCAAGCCCCATGTGCTGGCTATTGCCAACGGCAGTGCCCACGGCAATACTTATGATGCTGAGGGGAACCTGATCGAGCAGGTGTCTATCGATATCCCCCGGACCATAGCTGTGGCTAAGGCTTTGAGGGACCATAACCTGGATGTGAGGATTGCCCAGCACGGTATTACGGGTACGCCCCGCGACCTGATTCACAATTATTTCCCGCGCGGGGATGTTGTTAAGGGTAATGTGGCTACGTTCTACCAGAATATGGTGTGGGATTTGTTCAAGGTGTATGAGCCTGAACTGTACAGTGATGTCTGGAACTGGACGCTGGAGACCTATAGGGAGCAGGCTAAGGGTAAGGCTGACAATGAGGTATTTGGCAAGTTCAGCAAGTTTGCTATTAAGCAGTTCTTTGACAGGATCTATGGTGTGGGCGAGGATACGAAGCAGGCCATTACTGCGCTTGCGTATGCCGAGACGCTGGTATTCCTGAAGGCGTTCAATGCCGGGGGCACGGCGCAGATTGTCAGGGATTCGATGAAGTAGGGTTGTTTTCTGCTGGGCTCTGGGTGGGTCTTACAGGGGATAATTCTGGAAAATCGTTATATGCAGGGGCGGTACATTTCGTACGGGGTATACCGTGACTGCAAACGATGGGTGTTTCGTGCATCCGTTGGAATAACTGAAACCAACATAACAATTATAGAACTGAACACGGGCACGGCAGAGGTTCATGCTTTAACAATGCTTTTTGTTATCAACTTACGACTTTGACTTCCAATATATCTTTATCTACTGGGAAAAGTTGAACTATAGATTTATAGTGGATACCAAGGAATTTTGCTATCTCTGGAGGAATCCTTATCACAAGAGAATTCCCAGATTTTGTAACTGATATCTTTCGCTCCAATCCAAAAATATTCTTCTTTTTAACTTCGGTTTCAATTTCTTTCATTGTATCTTGCTCCAGATATTCTGAGCCGCACAAAGTACAAACTTCTGCGTCCTTCAATCCAAAATTGATCCCAAAAAACTCTACTTCAACTTTTGATTTTTTTAATTCGCCTCCGCAACTGCATTTATACGGAATTTCTCTATTCATATTTATCACCACAATTTTACAGTAACCGGATATATTTTTCTCATTTCTTTATTTTTCAATACTTGCTCGTCGTACACCACGCTGAAGAACCTGTAGAATGCTTCTGTTAAACCCGTGTTCATTTGCTTTGATTTTTTCCCTTTGATTATAGCATCTTTTACTTCGTCCATAGAGACTCCTCGAAGCCACATTCGCTCAATCGCATGCTTGCATCTTTTATGATTCCAATTAATCTTAAGTTCCACATGTAATATTAGTATTCTTTATATTATTAATATTTTTTCATTATTTCTGTTATGAAATTTCGTCCCCTCCCCCATCGATAAAACTCAGAAAAAACAGCAAGTGATGAAAAACCTCATACACTTACCTGATGCCACGTTTTTCCAAAACGGGGTCGTTGATTGGCGTGCCTTGAAGCATAAAAGAAAAAAACAAACAAACTGGACATTGGAGGTAAAAAAAATCAGGTCCCACTGCGGGTTCAAATCCCCCCATCTGGGTCTGCTCCCGGATGAAGAGAACGGGAAGTGCGGCATCGTGAGGTACTGTGCGGAGTTCCCTAGTATCGGCAGCCACAGCCCGAAGCGCAAGCGAACGCAAGGTGGCCTTAGCGATTGACGACACTCCCAGTCACAGTGGAAGCCTGAGCAGAATATAATCGCTGGGGTGGTTACGGCAGGATAAGTGAATTTTGTCCCAAGGCCAGCCTGATAGGTACCTTTTTAGATAATCAAGATAAATTTGTTGTAAAAATCGTAGTGTTTTACAAGCACGGATGCAAATCAATATTTATTCAGTGATCATCAATGGAAATCGTAAAAGGCGGACCTACAAAATCCGAAATTGCAGCAATAACAATTTTAAAACTAAAACCTTCTCCCGGTGATGTGATTGCTGATATAGGGTGCGGAACAGGTAGTATATCCATTCTGGCCGCTAAAAAAGCAGATTTTGTATATGCTATTGATGCAAGGAAAGAAGCAATAGCAGTTACAGAAAAGAACATAAAAGAATCACACATCAACAACATTAAATTAATTCAAGGTGAGGCACCAGGCGTGCTGGATGAACTTCCGCTCCTTGATTGCGCATTCATAGGAGGGACAAAAAATATCAAACCCGTACTTCAAGAGTTGAAGAAAAAAGTAAAAAACAGGATTGTAGTAAATGCCGTTAGGATACAGACTGTTTCAAACATCATTCAGATCATGCAGGACCTGGAGATATTCAGTGAAGTAGTTCATGTCCAGATATCAAAAAGCTATGAACTTGCAGGTGAGATTGCATTCAAACCCATGAACCCTGTTTATATCATTGTTGGCGATACCAGCAAAGAAGCACACAGGGAGGAGCCTTAAATGCTGGTTGGAGTAGGACTTGGTCCGGGTGATCCTGACCTGATGACAATTAAAGCTGTTGAGACCTTAAAGCGTGCTGATATTATTTTTGTACCCGGCCGTCTGGCATCCGACCTGGTTGAACCATATGGTACGCCGCATATACTGGAATTTCCTATGACCAGGGATAAAGATATATTACAGTCCCACTGGGAGCATAATGCTGATAAGGTGGCTGAATATGCAAGAGATGGACTGGCCGCTTTCGGTCTTATTGGTGATCCCAATTTCTTTAGTACCTTCACACACCTTAGCAGGATCATCAAACTGCGTCATCCCGGGATTCTCATTGAAACTATTCCCGGCATCAGTTCTATAACGGCTTTTGCATCCAGGACCAATATCAGTATAGATACCTCCTTTAAGGTCAGTGACGGGAGCCCTGTCAATGATAGAATAATCTTAAAAGCCAGACAACCAAAAAAGATCGTCAAAACACTGCGCTTAGAGGGATTTAGTGATTTCATTCTGGCCCAGCGTTTATTCTCAGACAGCGAAGAGATAATTAAAAATACAGAAGATATGCCTGATACAGGCGATTATTTCAGTATCATCCATGCGAGGAAACAACGTGACTGATAATAAAAATAATAAAAATAGCAGTAATAGCAAAATATATTTTATAGGAGCAGGTCCCGGCGACCCCGAACTAATTACAGTAAAAGGACAAAGACTGCTTAACAGTGCTGACCTGATAGTATATGCAGGCTCACTGGTAAATCCTGAACTGCTCGGCAGTACAGATGCACAAAAGATCAACAGCTACGGGATGCGACTTGAAGATATCACCAGTACAATGGTAGAAGCTCTCAGTAGAGGTGAAAAAGTAGTCAGGCTGCACAGTGGTGACCCGTCATTATATGGTGCGATCATAGAACAGATCAATGAACTGGCAAAACACAATGTTGAAGTAGAGATCATACCCGGAGTATCTTCTTTATTTGCCGCCAGCGCAGCACTGGGTATCCAGTTGACATTAAAAGGAGTTAGTGAAACACTGATCATTTCCAGACCCGCAGGAGAGACCCTAAAGGAAGATGACTTAAAAGAACTATCCAGGCACGGTGCAACCATGGCAGTATTCCTGGGAACCCATACAATAGATAAAATTATGAAAATAGTGGAATATCCTCCTGATACACCTGTGGCTGTGGTCTATCATGCCTCCTGGAAAGATCAAAAGATAATCAAAGGTACAGTCGAAGATATCGCAGAAAAGGTCATATCAGCAGGACTTACTCAATCTGCTATGATACTCATCGGCGGTGTGGTGGACCCGGTACAGTACAGGAGGTCTCATTTATACTCACCGCAATAATTTACCTGCAGCATAATTATGAAGCAGCCGTAAAGGTTCGGGAATGCATAGGTGGAGACTTGATACTTTTTGATGATAATGCTTTTAAAAAAGCATTTTCAGAGTATGAAGCCATCATAGCGGTAATGGCATGCGGCATTGCAGTAAGACAGCTCGCCCCCTTACTTAAGGACAAATGGGACGATCCGCCGGTTGTAGTGGTAGATGCAGGACTCAATAATGCTATATCATTATGCGGCGGTCATCATGGTGCTAATGAACTTGCAAAGCGTCTCGCAAAATCCGGAGCACGTCCGGTAATAACTACAGCTACTGAAGTACTGCACCGGCCCAGTGTGGAAACTATAGCAGATACACTGGACTGCGAGATCGTGAACAGGGATTCCACCAGGGCAGTGAATTCCTGTCTGCTCAGGTCAGACCTGCCAGTGATCAATATCTCAGGACCAAAAGTGGTTATGGTAGACCCTGATGTTACAGTGCTTAAGAAGAAAGGAGTGAGGAAAGAAGGACTAGAGAAGGAAGGGGTAGGGAAGCAAGGAGTAAGGAAGGAAGGAGATAACCAGAAGACAGGTGTTATTGTAGG
>JAIWAT010000114.1:0-4658 GCA_048634225.1 Anaerolineales bacterium
ATGACCAGACATATATAAACAACCACCCACCCCAGCGCAAATTATAAATAATACACTCTCAAGTATTATACTTATGAGTGTATTCATCAACAGACAAAGAGAACTCTCGCTCCTCAACCAAAGATTCGACAGTCCCAAAGCCGAATTCGTAGTAATATACGGCAGGCGCAGGATTGGAAAAAGCGAACTCATAGACCAGTTCATAAACAATCGAGGCATCCGTCTCCTGGCCCGGGAAGAGTCAAAAACCCTCCAGCTTCGGATATTTGCACACAAACTCGGCGAATTCTTTAACGACGACCTGCTCAAAAAGACCGAATTCACAGGCTGGGACGGATTTTTTGAATACCTCTCAGGCAGGGCAAACGAGAGACTGGTAATAGCCATAGACGAGTTCCCCTACCTGGTCAAGGAAGACCCCAGCCTTCCATCTATCCTGCAGGATTACTGGGACAACAAGCTCAAGGATTCAAATATCTTCCTGATACTTTGCGGTTCAAGCATCTCAATGATGGAATCAATGGTAATGGGCTACAGCAGCCCGCTTTACGGAAGAAGGACCGGGCAGTTGCTCATCAAACAGATTTCCTTTGTCCACATACTTGGTTACATAAAGGACATTAAAAAAGCAGTGGAATTCTATTCAGTGTATGGCGGGACCCCTGCCTATATTATGGAAGCTGACCCTGGAAAAGATGTATTCACAAATATAGAGGACAATATTCTCAGGGAAGATTCATTCCTGTACAGGGATGTTGAGTTCGTACTCAGGCAGGAACTAACAGAGCCCAGGTACTATTTCTCAATCCTGCTTTCCCTGGCAAAAGGCAATCACAGGATCGGGCTGATAGCCAACGATACAGGTCTCAGCATAAGCATAGTTAACAAGTACCTGTCTGTGTTGAATGACCTCCAGCTTGTTTACCGCACCGTGCCTGTTACCGAGAGCTACAAAAGCAGGAAAGGAATGTATTTCCTTGCCGACAATTTATTTGATTTCTGGTTCAGGTTCGTATATCCCGAGATGGAGGAAATAGAAAAAGGAAAAGGAAGTGCGGTTATTGAAGGCATAAAGCCCCAATTTAACAGGTACGTGGGACGGCATTTTGAGAACATTGCCAGGGAAATCCTCGATGTGCTGAACGATAAAGGAGTCCTTCCTTTTCACTTCACAAGGATAGGAAAGTGGTGGCATAAAGAGCAAGAGATCGATATAGTTGCATATAATGAAACAAGCAAACAGGCCGTATTCTGTGAATGTAAATGGAGCGACAGGGTCAATGCACCTAAAGTTCTTGAGCATCTAAAGGAAAAGGCAAGCTTGGTTCCGCTTGAAAGAGAAGAGGAGTACTACATTATTTTTGCAAAGAGCTTCAAAAATAAAATAACAGAAGATAATGTGATATTGTATGACCTGAAAGATTTGGAACAGTTACTTCTTTAACCCACTCCCGCAAAAAAGGTCTCGTTATCCCATGCTGAGCGTTTCACACATGGAAGGGCTCAATACATCATGAACAAACCCAAACCCAAACCCTCCACAAATTTTAATATCCTATAAAACAAGATTCTTAACCCGGAGGTAAAAACAACATGGCATTCTCTCTTACCATTATCATCATCCTGATCGGCATATTTTACGGTTTCTCCAGACAAGGAAAAGAGGACTATTTCCATATATTACTAAGAGGACTTAAGATCGGACTGATCTTCGGCCTGATCCTTGGGCTGATATCATTCCTTCTCGGTGGACTGTCAGGAGGAATTGAATCAGCCATCGCCGGAGGACTTATCGGCGGATTGGGTGGTTCAATAATATCTATAGTAGTCATGGCAATAGTGACAGTAGAATTTATTATCGGGGTCCTGATCGGCGATGTTATTGAAAAGGTACTGCAAAAATGATGATTGTAATAGAAACACACCGTCCCGGGTCCAACAAATAAAGTTTTGCCACATTAGCAATATCTATCATCTATGAACCATGACCACCCCATACTGCAAGTAGCCCTTGACATTCTTGAGCTTGACCGTGCCCTCCAGATAGCCCGCGAGGCCGTAGAGGGCGGCGTAGACTGGATAGAGACAGGCACACCCCTCATCAAGAGCGAGGGCATGAACGCTGTCAGGGCACTGAAGGATAATTTTCCCGGACACACCATACTTGCCGACATGAAGACCATGGACACCGGCGCTCTTGAAGTAGAGATGGCAGTTAAGTCAGGTGCCGATATCGTCATCCTGCTGGGCAGTGCAGATGACTCCACCATTGCCGATGCCAGGCGTGCTGCCGACAAATACGGTGCAAAGCTCATGTGCGACCTCATCTCTGTCCCCGATCCAGTTGCAAGGGCAAAGGAACTGGAAGGGCTGGGGATAGATATCATCAACATCCATGTGGGCATCGACATGCAGATGATAGGCATCACACCCATTGAACTACTCAGGCAAATGAGGAATGAAATACACATCCCAATAGCGGTTGCAGGCGGCCTGGACGCCAACTCATCCGGTGAGGCAGTGTTAGCCGGTGCCGATATCGTGATCGTGGGCGGCAACATCGTACGCTCCCCTGATGTGGCGGCTTCAGCCCGCAATATCCGCCAGAACATAGATGCACCCATGCCCGCCATTGAAGACAGGGTTTCTATCGAAGCCGAAACCAGGCAGCTGCTGACCCGTGTATCCACACCCAATATTAGTGATGCCATGCACCGAAAAGGTGCCATGCACGGACTTTTTTCCGTGAACCCGGGCCTTAAGATGGTGGGGCCTGCAGTTACTGTCCAGACATTTGAGGGTGACTGGGCCAAGACCGTGGAGGCAATTGACACGGCACAGTCCGGTGATGTCATCGTGATCTATAACGGCGGCAGTGACCGGGTGGCACCCTGGGGTGAACTGGCTACCCTGAGCTGCCTCAACAAAGGAGTGGCCGGTGTGGTTATTGATGGGGCAGTGCGGGATATTGATGATATCAGGAGACTGGAATTCCCGGTCTATGCCAGGGCCGTGGTACCGAATGCCGGTGAACCCAAGGGTTTTGGCGAGATCAATGCAGAGATCAGATGTGCGGGCCAGACCGTGCGCCCTGGCGACTACATCGTGGGCGATGACAACGGCGTTGTGGTAGTACCTAAGGAGCGGGCCTACGAAATTGCCAGGCGCAGTGTTGAGGTTGAGAAGAACGAGAGCAGGATACGGGATGAAATAACCAGAGGTTCCACTCTCTCAAAGGTCCTGCGGCTTGAAAAATGGGAAAAGAGGTAGGATATTTCCCTTCCAGGGGATTATTTATCTACAAAAATCCCCCGGTTATTACCTTTAACATAAGTGCGATTGCCAGCAAGGCGATCAAACTCTTTAATATTGTTTCTGTACTGTTATTCGCTGTACGGGTCATACTGCATTCCTCCAAGAAAAGATAGTATTTATCATTATTAATAATTACCGGTTGCACAATTCATTCGATTCTGGCATCTACCACCACATGCCATACACCCGGAGAATATTTCTTGATCCTGTGCCAGTCCAGTATTTCAGCCCGTCGGCATTGCTTACAGGCTTCGTCCCTGATCTGGCCAGTGGGCCTGGACGGTACCAGGTGTACAGGCACAGTATCATGGTAGTGCAGGATTCCCCCGGATTTCAGCGCCTTTATACCATATTCGAGATAATGGCGGGTATTACCCACATACCCCATTATCACCCGGTCTGCTGATAAGACCGGTGTCATTTCAGCACAATCCCCAAGTACTGGCTCTACAATCCCCTCCACGCCATTGAGCCGAATATTCTCCACAAGGTAGTCGTAGGATTCGGGATTTATTTCGATGGCAACTATTCTATCAGGATGTGAGTGAACCGCTATCGGTATTGTAAAATACCCGATACCTGCGAACATATCCACCACAACCTCACCCTCCCCCAGCTGGCTCATCCTTATCTTCTCCCGCAGGTTGCCCTTACTGAACATGACCTTAGTAACATCCAGCCTGAACCGGCACCCGTTCTCATTATGTACTGTAATGGCAGGGTCGTCCACCCCATCCCTGACAACCACCAGTTCCCGACGGGGACGCCGCAGTTTCCCACTTATGCCCCCATCCAGGTATACGCTCTTGCAGTACGGGTACAGCTTAAGCATTGCATCACCCACTTGTTTTCTCTCTGGATACAGGTCACTGTGCAGGGAAATGACCACAATATCACCGATAATCTGCCAACCCCCTGGCAGCAGTGCCAGTTTATCATCATCCAGATGCTCCCCCATCAGGTCCCCCAGAGTGGGTTCAGGTTCGTAGTATTTAGCATCACCAGGCCAAACGACCCGGTAAGACCCGAATTCAGGCGGGACCGCCCCGGTAATTGGGATTTCCAGGTGCTCCCCCTTGTTAGATAATTTACGCTTTGTATCCAGGCATCCCAGTTCCAGCAGCCTCAACCTGACAGCTTCTGCCTGCTCTTTTGGTACCACCAGTGCCTTCATTTCATTCATTTTCCTGATATGGCGGCAATATGAATATTTCATCACCGACAATAACGATCCTGATATCCTCACCGCCCCTGCCGGACAGGTGTGCCGGTTTTTTCAATGTAACAGGCCTGAATGTTGTAGGATGCATCACCTGCACGATATCATCTTCCACCGAAACCAG
>JAIWAT010000115.1:0-4635 GCA_048634225.1 Anaerolineales bacterium
GGGATATCCAGTTCATTTATGAAAGTGATTGTCGAATTGACCAACTGCTGTTGGTTCTTGGCCATTATGATCAACTGGTTGACTATCTCGATCATACCCAGCCCCAGAATCCCCATTAAAGGTGTGATTATGGCAACAGTTGCAATCAATGAAGATATCCGCTCACCTACACCTCTTTTTATTAGCTCTCTCCTTATGGGTCTGGCAACATAGGCAAACACCAATCCCAGGATGATACCATCCAATAGCGGGAGGATGATATACCCGAAGGTGGCCAGTATCAATAACAGGACAATACCTGCAATAATTATCCACCTGTTCTCAATAAGAACAGTAATACCATCTTTTTCTGGCATCCATCTCCTCCTCTTCAATTATTTAATACTCATTCACTAATAAATGTTAGTATAGTAAAAGCAGGCAATAATATTTATACTTGTCGATTTTTAGAAAAGCATTTGTATAAATGCGTGGATACTATCGGTCAATCATTCCGGATTCTTTAACCGATATTGTATACGCCTTATCAGACCCCGGATAGTCTGTACCTCCCTGGATGTTAATCTTGCACGGCCCAGGATCCTGTGTATCATCAATACAGTCTTATCCTTCTTGTGTATAGGATACTCAATTTCTCCCAACAGTTCCTTAATATGACCATACATCAGGTCCAGGTCCAGATGTTGGGCAAGTTTGATACTACCTGCCTCCAGGTCGCTTAGTTCATAAAGTACTACAGCCACTGAATGGGACAGGTTCATACTGGAATAATCAGGACTGGTAGGAATGCTCATAATTATATCGCATAGCTTCAGTTCATCATTGCTCAAACCCTTATCCTCACGTCCGAACAGGATTGACACTGAAGCGCTTTTTCCTGCAAGCAACTGCTTGACAGACTCCGGGGAATAAGGCGGCATCCTTATATGCTTTTCAACCCTCACGCCAGGGTTCCCTGTGGCAGCTATCACCAGGTTAGAACCGGCCACTGCTTCCGGGATGGTTGAGTGTACAGAAGCATTCTCCATTATTTCCCTGGCATGCATTGCAAAAGCCCTGGCTTCACCTCCCAACTCACATGGATTGACCAGTGCCAGGTCGGAAAAACCGAAATTCTTCATAACACGGGCCGTGGAACCCACATTGCCCCCGTAAAGCGGTTCTACCAGTACCACACGTATATCCAGACCATCGTTGACCATGGTCTTTCGTTTGGGCTGTATGCTTAAATCGGTTGTGATTTTAAGCCCCTATCTCCTGATGCTCCTGCTTTCCCCTCCAGGACGATATCAATTAGTTTACGTGCCCACTCCAGCTTTTTCTTTTTAGTGGCGTTTACATGAGGGTCGGAAAAATCAAACCCGATAAGTACTATAGCAGATGCCTCCAGTTCCCGTGCCAGGAAAACACAACGGTCCCCGTCAGTAAACCCGCCAAAGTTGTGAACATTAGCCAGGGGTACGGCCTGGGTGGACCCCACCACATTGCAAAGTTTGGGGACTATTGATTTTATAAGCGGAATATTGTCCCCGTGGCCATGGACCACCATCACTGCTCCCATCCGGCTGGCCTTGATCTCGGCTTCCACATCCCCGTCCAGGTCAGTCACAATAATGTGGGGCACGATACCCATATTCATAAGTACGGCAGCGGCACCATCGGCAGCAATGATGCAAAAATCGTTAGGTTGGACCTCTTCCAGTTCACCTTTCAAAGTGGGTGCATTGCCGCATACAAGCACATCCCTGTCCCTGACCAGTTCTTCGAGCCTCTGGATAGATGCTATTTTAGAAGATGGCATGCCTGAAATAATTCCGGACAACACCCTGGCAGATTCTTCATCCTGGACACGGTCATAACCCATATCCTTGATTATTTCCAGGTATAGCGGCTTCCAGTCTTTAAATCTCATGATATAATTGAAATGCCCATCTTCATGCCTGTGCCTTCAACGTCCCATTCCTTAACCAGGTCACCTTCGGGCTCAACATCAATGCCAATGACAAGCAGTTTTGTCCTGACCTCATCAGCAATATGCGACTCCCAGTCCAGGACAAGGTCCAGTATCCGCTCATCTTTGATCTGCACAATAGCCTTGATCCTTTCTTCTACATCCAGGTCCAGTTCCTTTCGCATATCCTGCAGCCGCCTGATAACCTCACGGGTATATCCTTCTGATTCGATCTCCCTTGTCAGCATGGCATCCACGTACACCAGGCCGCCAGAGAACTCGGCAGATGCGATATGTTCGGGTATGGTCTCATTGAACCGGACCATCTCAGATGTTATTGTAACAGTTTCCCCTGCTATTTCCAGCTCATACTCTCCGGAATCCTCAAGTGCATCCTGCATTGATATAACATCAGCCGAACCGATTGCTGCAATGACCTTACCCGCATCGCCTTTGAATGCCGGGCCAATGGCCTTTGGCTGTGGCACAGCTTCCAGTCCCAGTTCGTCCCAGGTCTCATCGCTACCAAGGATCATTATTTCCTTGCTGTTGGTCTGCTCAAGCAGTACTGACATCAAGTTTTCCACAGCCTGTGCTACCTGCTCATTTTCGGGGGCTACCACTATCTTGCGCACCGGCCACCTGAGCTTACGCTTAACCTTTTGCCTGGCATTGGATGCAGCTTCTACAATATTACGGACTGTATCCATCTGTTTCTCCAGTCCTGTATCCACCAGGTCATCCTCCACTTCGGGCCAGTCACACATGTGTATCGACTCCGGGCTGCCCGGGTCAAAATTATGCACCAGGTTCTGGTATATAGATTCTGCCAGGTGGGGCATAAACGGAGACATAACCTTTGCAACCGTAACCAGTACTTCGTACATCACCCAGTAGGCGGCCAGCTTGTCAGGGTCATCTCCTTCAGTCCATGTCCTGGGCCTGATCAACTGGACATACCACCTGGACAGGTCCTCAAGAATAAAATCAGATATAGGCCGGGTGGCCCTGTGAAGATTGTACTGCTCCATTGCTTCGTTCACACTCAGTATAAGTGAATTCAACCGGCTCAGTATCCAGCGGTCTTCGGGTCTTAGATGAGACCTTACTGAATCATAGGTTACGACTGACGGGTCGAAGTTGTCCAGTGCCATATAGGGCAGTGGGAAACGGTACACGTTCCATAAGATGTTGACCATCCTGTTGATCGTGCTGACCTCGTCCCAATTGAATTTAAGGTCCTCCCATGGCGCATTGGATGAGAGTACATAGAACCGGAGGGAGTCGGCACCGTATTTTTCAACAACTTCTTCGGGCGACACAACATTGCCCTGGCTCTTGCTCATCTTCTTGCCTGCATCGTCCAGCGTGAATCCGTGCATTAGCACGCTCTTGTACGGGGCCCTGCCAAAAGCTATCATACTTGCACCCAGCTGCGAGTAGAACCAGCCCCTGGTCTGGTCGTGCCCTTCAGTGATAAAATCAGCAGGCCAGAGTTTGTCAAAGGCTTCATGCTCCCGCGGGTAGTTCAATGTGGCCCAGGAGGCCACTGCAGAATCGAACCAGACATCAAAGACATCAGGCACCCGTTTCATGTTCCCGCCGCATTTGCATGTAATAGTGATATCATCCACGCTGGGCCTGTGCAGGTCCAGGTCACCTTCCAGGTTTGAGCGCTCCTGCAGTTCTTCCATTGTACCTATGACCTCTTCTGCGGTGCACTCATCACAAATCCAGATGGGTAAAGGTATACCCCAGTATCGCTGCCGGCTGATGCACCAGTCACGTGCGCCCGATACCCAGTCAGCAAACCTGGCAGAACCGGCCCAGTCCGGGTACCATGCCACTTTCCCGATCTCGCTTAACATCTCATCCTTGATATCCGATACCTTCAGGAACCACTGCTTGGTGGCAAGATAAATAATAGGGGTCTTGCACCGCCAGCAGTGACCATACCTGTGGCTGACCATGCCTTTCTGGAGCAGGTTCCCCCTTTCTTCCAGGTCACTGAGGATAAGCTCGTCAACGTCCTTGACATATTTACCTTCATATTCTCCTGCATCAGATGTGTACCTGCCGTCGGGACCCACCGGACAGAAAATGGGCAGCTCATGCTCCACTCCCAGCATGAAGTCATCCATGCCGTGCCCGGGTGCTATATGAACTATTCCCGTATTCTCTGCTGTGACAAAATCCGCCATGTAAACATTATGATCAAATCCGGCCTGGGCCGGGACCTTGTCAGATAAGGGGTTGTCATATGAAAGTTCAAGCAGGTCTTCCCCGAGCATCCGATCCAGTATTTCAAAGTCTGTATAACGTCCCTGTTTCAGTACATGCTCAACCAGGCTTGTTGCTACATAGAGTACTTCGCTGCCATCTTTGTCATCCTTCCATGCCCTGATCTTGCTGTATTCAAAACCAGGGTGGACAGCTACTGCAATATTTGCAGGAATGGTCCACGGTGTAGTGGTCCAGATAACAATGTAGGTGTTGTCCTCACCCTTCACTTTGAACTTGATGTATACGGATGGGTCCTCCTCATCCCAGTATTCCACTTCACTGTCTGCAATTGCGGTCTCGCACCTGGGGCACCAGTTGACCACCCGTTTGCCCCGTTCCAGCAGGCCTTTATCATGGCCCTGTTTCAGGGTCCACCAGGCCGCCTCAATGTATTCATCCTT
>JAIWAT010000116.1:0-4618 GCA_048634225.1 Anaerolineales bacterium
TACCTGTCATGGAAGCGGTAATCCAGCAGGTTACTTAGACGTTCCTGCTGTCCCAGGTGCCTGACTAACTCGTACATGCAGGTGATGTTCCTGATGCGCGGGATCAACAATCGCGTACCATCTTCCTTCGAGAACATGTTATGCAGGCAGTAGAACAGCAGCATGACGCCTTCGATGTTCAGGTATTTCTCGTTCCTGATAAAACGTAAGAGGTCAGGGGACAGCTCCTCGATCGTGGCCAGTATGTCACCGGATATGACCTCCAGTTCCCCTGGTTCTTTTCCAGTGAACACACACAGGGATATCTGGCGGGATATTGACCTTACCAGGCCATTGGCAAGGGCCGATTCATCGTACAGGAAGTGTTCTTCCCCACCCCTCAGGATGCGGGTGCCCTTTGGTACACCTTTTGCTACAGACAGGTCGATCAGCACAGGTATGCCATAGTGCCTGGAAAAGCGCTTGCCCAATTCCCGCTCGAACATCTTCTTGGCAGCACCGTAGCGTGCAATAGTGGACAGTGCCATCCTTATACTGGGTTTTAATGTTTTCTGGTTGAACCGGACCGCAGTATTACATATCCTCCCTTCCCTTATGCGCTGGAGCATATCCCCTGCAGAAGGGGGACCTTGCTGCCTGATAAAATCCAGCAGGTCACCGTCATTAAAGATTGTAAAGAACTCAGAGAGACTCAGTACAATGGCAGTGCGATCCTCCATTGCATCAAGGGTGTCTTCCAGGGCCCTGAGCAACATTGCCCGCACGCTCTGGGTTACAGGATTGTGGATGATGGCAGAATAGTGATGCGCGCGGGCAATAAGCATTGATTCTGCTGCCGCTATGGCCATATCCTCCTCATAACTATCAGTACCGCCCAGCACAATGCGGTCGTTATCCAGGGTCAGGCTGCCGACGATCTGCTCCACATCGATCAGTCCCAGGGACACGCCGGTATGGTATGAATCACGCATGAGAAAATCGATCCTGTCGGCATCGATATCACCTGAGACTATCTGGGACAGGTAGGGTTTCCCTGAATTCTCAACATCCCCTGTAGCCATTGCAGAGACCTCTTTGAAGAAAAGGTTGGCATCGACCCCGAATTGGGATATTACCTCACCGGCTATGCTGTCATACATCGGGAAATTATTTGTAATAATGTGGGCCGTGAATGTCTCATGGCTGGAAAATCGTATCCCGTTTATCACAGGCATATAATCCGGGTTCCTTGCCAGTACTGCCTCCACTGAATGGGAGAAGGCGGAATGCCCTACATCGTGCAGCAATGCAGCTATACGTACCTTCTGTACTTCGTTTTCATCCAGTCCCAAGGTCCGTGCGATAAGGTTTGCCACATACATAGTACCTATGCTGTGCTCATACCTGGTGTGGTTGGCACCGGGAAATGCAATATCTGCAAGCCCTAACTGCTGGATACGCCGCAGACGCTGTACCTCACGGGTCCCGATGAGAAGAGACTCCAGGCGGCTTATGGGAATATGCCCGTGCAGGGGGTCATGGATATTTCCGGCAGGTTGCATGAATTGTTATTTATACAGATGACACTTAAAAACTTGTATATGGCTGTTGTGAATAACTTTTTATATGATTCACTCGCTTAAGTGGAATTGCAACCCCCTATGATGTTTTCTATTAAAACACGTTGCGGACTCGTGGGGTAGCCAGGATATCCTAGCGGGCTTCGGGACCGTACCGCCAAAACCGGCGGACGGTGTAGATACCCGCGGACCCGTGTTCGAATCGCGGCGAGTCCGTTATTATTTACCAGACGTATATTACCAGGTAGATAGTATCAGATCAATTTTTTATGAGGAAACTTATAAGATCAGGACTTAGTCGAGTTTCCTTAGTCATTTTTGCGTGTATGTTCTTTTCAGAAACTCCTTCCTTCTTCAGCTCTTTGATCCGGTCCAGGATACTCGCCTTAATCTCATAGTATTCGTTAATATCCTTGCGGTGTCCCCATACATCGCCTTCCATAAGCTGGATATTTTGCATTTCCAGGAACATTCCAATAGACCTGGAAACAGTCTTTTTATAGGAACTTGGAATGTGAAGTGCCTTTAGCCCGGGACATGTATTGACAAGGGAAAAAATATCCTTGTTGGAAGGCCTGAAAGCCAGATGCACCATCTGTTCATTTGAATCCAATGTGCTGATTTCGTCCTTTGAACTTACAATTCGAATTTTCATTAATATCTACTCCATTTTATTTACAAATAGGAAAGTATATACTTTCCTACAGGTCTAGAAAATGCGGCGAAATGAGCATTTTCTTGAATTCCCTTAAAGACTATATAGTCTCCTTCAATATAAATCTATTTCGTATGCCAGAAACAAAATTGTGTATGTATCTTGACATTGAATGCGAAATAGTTATGAGTAAAGCACCCCATTCTCGGAATTGTGAGTCAAGTTGAACGATCCCTAAGAAAAACCGCAGCCGAAATCCAAAAATGTACTCATGGCGGCCGGTTTGCTGAAAATGCCAGACAGAACATGATCGAATTACTGGATTTCAGTGCCAACTTCAACCCCTTAGGTCCACCTGATAAGGGCGCAATCAAAAAAATTGCAATACATGCAATTAATGATATTGAGTGGTATCCTGACAATCGTTATCCGGATTTTAAGAGGGCAGCTGCCGGATTTGCAGGCGTGGATCCTGAAAACATCGTTCCTGCCAACGGCTCGTCCGAACTGGTAAGACTAATAGCCGAGACCATACTGGATGAGGGTGATACTGTAATACTGCCCCAGCCTACCTTTGATGAATATGAACTAAACATCAAACTTATGGGTGCTGTACCTGAATACATCGAGTACAGGAACGTGTACCGCAATGTCGGGTCAATTACAGATGAGATGCTTGCTGCGTCAAAAGCTGTGTTCATCTGCAATCCGAACAACCCGACCGGCACACTTATCCCAAAGTCGGAGCTGGAAAAACTGGCCCTGAAGTGCCAGGAAAATGAAACATTCCTGATAATCGATGAAGCATTCATCGAACTCGCTGACCCTGAACACAGCATGGCCGCAAAGGTCAACGAGAACCCATTTATTATAATTATGCATTCCCTTACCAAGGTATTTGCCATTCCCGGGGTCAGGATCGGCTATGGTATAGCACATCCTGATGTGGCTGACCGGATGGAAAATGTCAGGGTACCCTGGAATTTGGGTACAATATCTACAGCCCTGGGTACCTGGTTGCTGGAAAAACATGCTGCTGACCGTTCATACCTTGAACGTTCAAGGGAGTTGATCCGTACTGAACGGGACTGGCTGATGAACCATCTATCCCTTATAAGGGGTTTTGACCCGCTGCCCAGCGATACCAACTTCATCATGGTCAGGATACGGGATTTCAGCATGGATTCCAGGGAGATCGACCTGCGCATGCGCAGTCTTGGAATCCTTATACGGGACTGTGGATCATTCAGGCGGACCGGCAGGGACTATATCAGGGTGGCGGTCAGGACCAGGGAAGATAACCAGAAACTGATAGATGCTCTGGCCGAATCGGTCACCCAGTGGGGCAAGGAACTGGCAGAGAGGAAGATCGATGAGGCCCTGCACCAGGGTAAGATCGCCAGCAGGACCAACTGTGAATACTATCCCTGCCATTTTGAGGGCCAGGACTGTACATTCTGTTTCTGTCCTTTCTACCCCTGTAATGACGAAAGGACCGGAGGTCATATGGTCGAGAGGTCAACGGGCGGGCAGGTGTGGAGTTGTGAAGGGTGCGACCTGGTACACCGCCCGAAAGTTGCCAACCTCATACTCGAAGCATTGATGGCCTGCGATGGTAAACCTGAAGATATCAAAGACATCTGGAAAAAAGTAATGGAACCCATGTTATGAATATGCCTGATGCTATCTTTACCTACAGTATTGAGGTACTGGTGCTGGCTATTGCCATGGATGTCCTGTTCGGTGAACCGCCTGGCATTCTTCATCCTGTGGTCTGGATGGGAAAGGGTATCAGATCCCTCCAGGGTCTGGCCTCCAAGTTCAAGGATAAAAGGTTTTTCGGGATGTTTATGGTTGCGGCTATGACATGTACATCCTTTCTGGCGGGTATGCTGGTTGTGAGCACACAATTCATTTTACCTAAAACTATTACATTGCTGGTAATGGCTTATTTCCTGAAATCCACATTCTCGTTTCGGATGCTGCTGACCACTGGAAAGCAGATCATGACCGGACTGGTATCAGGTCATCCGGATGCAGCACGGGATGAACTGAAGGCACTGGTGAGCAGGGACACGGCCGGTATGGATGAAACACACATGGCATCGGCAGTGATCGAGTCGGTCTCAGAGAATTTTGTGGACACGATCCTGTCGCCGCTGTTTTTCTATATCATCCTGGGTCTGCCAGGGGCCCTTGCGTACAAGGCCGTGAACACACTGGATTCAATGGTGGGATACAGGAACAGGGAATTTGTTGAACTGGGATGGGCATCTGCCCGTCTTGACGACATCCTCAACTGGATACCTGCCAGGCTGTCCTTGATTTTTATTGTTGCAGGGGCTGTATTTGCAGGAAGCCCGGTAAACGCCATCAGGACATGCCTGAAGGACAGGGGACAGAC
>JAIWAT010000117.1:0-4556 GCA_048634225.1 Anaerolineales bacterium
GCGATATGGATGTACTGGATGAATCAGCTAAATACAGACTGGATAATCTTGAAGTGATACTTGGGAGACTTGTTGAGATATCATCAAATGAGCTCGAAAATAAAGAGTTAAGTGAAGATGATTATGAGTTTATAAAGAATTTCGGTGATAGTCTGAGTGATGTTATCACTGATGTTGATGATAAGGCAAAAAAGACCACTATCATCGCTGATGTGCATACCGATGGCAATACAGGGCATGTCCTGGAAGAGGGTGTGGGATATGTGGACCTGATCGTTGTAGCATACAAACTCCCTGATGGAAGGATACTGATGGGTTCAGGTCCGGTTATGAGCTATTATGAGTTCAAGCAGCCTATGGACGACCGGCTTACCGATGAAGCCTGGAGAGAGATGCTGGATGCGGGTCCGCCCCTGAGACCGGAATGGATGTCATATTTTACTGAGGTTTGAGATAAAATTCGTTCTAAGTGGTAACACTGGGTTACGACCTGGGCACCTACGGCCCGGATAAAGACGGCGTGGACGGGGCCTTCGGCAAGCTCACAGAAACGGCAGTACATTATTTCCAGGAAAATAACCTGGACTGGGAGGCAAACCAGCTCAAGGTGGACACCCTGGTCGGCCCCAGGACATCAGATGCACTGAACAGGACAATGGTGGGCAGGTGGTACGACCACTACCAGATACCATGGGAACTGGTGGAAAATAAGCAAGATCATACAGTAACCTAATTATTTTAACCAAGGGATTTTCTATGTTGGTCAAGAGATATAACTCAGGTATAATCTGATGAGTAATATAGAATTTAGATAAAATTAATACAAATAAAGTCAAAACCTCATGTGTAAGTTAAAATATATCAATGAGATAGGGACTTTAACAAATGGTTGAACCAAGGCGTTTTGAAGTTAATTTTGTATTCGAGGAAGGAAAAAAGATTGTAGTCATGTTGGGAGGACCGGACGGTAATCCATTGCCCAACCTGTCCTATGAAGTGATTATCGGAGATGATACCCATAAAGGCACTACTTCTTCAGAAGGACTGGCCACAGAGTCAATCAAGGATGAGAACATCGACAAAATTACCATCAAGTGGGATGCGGGCGGGTCAATGAGGGAAAGGGTATATTATCTGGAGGGGGACGATTTTGATGATGAAGAGGGGCAATCCCATCGTATCAGCAATATGTTCTTTTCCCGGCCAGGGTTAAAGGAACTGTTTGAGGAAGAATTCAAAAAAATTGATGAGTACGATATCCAGGATATGGAAGAGTACAAAAAATCGATACAACAGCTTATCGACCTCTGCTGAAGATAATTGAGGAAAATGATGAAGAAAAAGTATAAACCAAAACTGTTTCCAATACCACGGCTTGGTTCAAAAATAAAAGCAGAATTGGATTTTAAGTGGGTCTGGGGTGGAGACAAATACGGCTATTGTCGCGTCCGCGATTGGGCAAATAGGGTGGGCGACCCTAAGAAAACTGATTGGATATTTCCGAGGGGTGATCTGGTCTTGGTACTGGAAGTACGCGAAACCCAGGGATCTGAGAAAGAGAAATATTCAGAAGTGTTCAACTATTATAGGAGGCAATTCGGTTGGGTACAAACGAAGGACTTGATAGATATAAATCCATTGGACATGCTTGGACTTGAGTTGGAAGGACAGGTAGATGATACTCCCCTGGAAAAGAAACTGGACGGTAAAGCCTGTACGAATGGGGCATGTGCAATTCAAAACTGGCTAAGAGCTAATGCGATAAAACATGTGAAGGAGATAGGATTGGCAGAAGCCCTCCGTAAAGACGGTGATAATGCCCGGAAATACATAAAATATTATAAAAATAAAGAGGGGAACCGGATCATTGACCTCAATAAAGCACCTGTTTGGCCCGGGGACCCCATCATATTTGGAAATCCTGAGAAAGCGAAATATAAAAGCAAATATTTGGATACCAATGTGCTTAAGGACCCAAATAATAAAATATTCAACCCTATAAAGAAGATTGGGTGGTCAGGACATACTGCAACCATTGCAAAGCTCGATTTGGAAAACGATACAATAATCAAGGGCATAGACCTTATCGAGGCACATATGCCCGGGGGCGGGGAAACAAAAGGAACAAAGTACACACTGGATGACATTCATTACTGGGGTATTATTAATTGGGGTTTTGTAGCCACAACAAAACGTAGCACAGATATGACGTATTGGAATAATGTATGGAAGGATTGGTGGTACTATCATGTATTTGTGTATGCACTCCTATCAAAGAAAATGAAAGAACATGACGAAGAAGATTGGTGGTACTATAAAGAACTTAAAAAAACACATAGTGCAGATCAAATGGAGACAAAAGCCAAGGAAGAATATAAATTGGCAACCGATTTACTGGCCAATGAATGTAAGAAACGGGGACGGCCCCCCATCACAATAAAAAGAGTTTTTACAAAAGATAAGGATAAAGCTCTTAAACAAAAAACCTCATTTTTAGATGTATATGGGTTTGCCTATTGGGTGGAACCCAAGCTTCCGGGTTAAATGAAATCAGAAAGAGCGGTAGATAATTAAGATAATAGTTCTGTTTTATAATTGGATGAACAATTATCCTGATAACCCCGGACCGTTACCGGCCCTGACTTTATGCAATAAGTTACCCCCGTATAATCCTATCCAGGGAGATGGAGCTCTGGGTAATCAGTATCGTGGAATGATGTATTACACGGGGTCCGATAAAGAAGAACTGGTCACTAACCTTCAGGATATGCTGATTGCACTTGAATATTCCATCGGTCCTTCGGGTGCTGATGGGAAATTCGGTGACAATACAGAAAACGCCGTAAAACAGTTCCAGGAGAATAACAAAAAGTGTGACGGGGATGAACTGAAGGTAGATGGATTGGTCGGCCCCAGGACATCAGATGCATTAAACAGGGCAATGGTGGGGGTGTGGTACGATCATTACCAGACCCCGGGAGAGCTGGTGGATGATAAGCCATATCATACAGTTACACATGATTTCTTGAGTGAGGGTCTGCCAATAGAGCCAGGTGAGGCAGATGAAGCCATAGTGGTCCTGGCCAGGCCTACCATCACAAGGGGTGATTTTCTCGTACTGACCAAAAGCGGAGTCAACGCCACCGCTGATTTTGAGCCCACTGACATGGTTGTCATACAAACCTCAAGAGGATCGATTTTCAGGATTCAAAGACAGGAGGAAAAGGTTTTCATCCGGCCTAAAGTGATTGTGATCGGACGGTTCCCGGATGGGACTGGGGGCGATCCCAATATCCCGGTAGGTTTTGCGACCCTCAGGGTCGAAAGTAATGCAGGAGCCGCCAAATGCGATGATATGGATGTCATGATCATCAATTCCCCACCCTTCAGGACAAGAACGGTTATCCCCTTTGGCGAGGAGAGCACCGTCTATAAGATCGGAATAATAGCAAATCCTGCGATACAGGCGGCAGGCAAAACAGGAAATGAGGGGCCTTTCGTAAATGACACAATAATTTCAGATAGGCCTGCATTCCACAGAAAAGTGATTTCGGTTCTGGAAAGCCTGTTTGACAGGAACGAAGATGTATTTAGAGATTCACAGATTGAACCCCATATCAGGATATTCACTATATTTGATGATTCGCTGCCTTCTGATACAGCTCATGCACTTCTGCGAAGAAGATCGGACAGCAACTATATAGCACCCCGAAGCGATGATCTACCAAATTTGCTCAACACTTTCCTCAACAATTATCAGGAATCAGCAGATGTCCTGGTCCTGGTAACCAAGGACAACCGCTCACGTATGGCATGGTTCACCACAGATACAACTACAGGCACGAACTTCACCTATGATGGTACAAACTATGTCCACGGCCAGGGAGCGACTACACCCGGTGCATTTGCGGATTCCATCTATCCTGCCTACGCAAATGATGCTGACAAGATGACTACATTGCATGAATTCTTCCATGCCATGTCCGAAAGAACCAAAGGTAAAATTATAGACCTTTACAACAATGATATCTATGCAGGCTTGAATGCGAATAAAAAAGGCAAGACTGCTGCGTCAAGTATACCTGTTCAGTTCGCTGAGTATGCCAGTACCACATATAATTCTGACCGGCCAAATCCACCTGCCTATCAGGGACGGGGTGGTCTGGGCTATCCCGGAACAGACAACATCAATGCATCCTACCAGCCTGAGTTGCGTGAGAACTCCAACCCGAACCTGATGGACAATTACGCGAGCGCAACCGACCCCCTTCAATGTAAATTGGACCGGCTTACCTACCAGTTTGTGATCGATAGGATCAGAGCAAAAATAAAATAATAATTAATGGAATTTGTGATGTAATATGGAGCCATATCCCGAGGAACTGAAGAAAAAGATTATGAAGCTGCATCCTGAACTTACTGATCCAGGTTTTGGAGAATACCTGCGGCTTATCAACGAGGCCCATCTTACCGATCCCCTTGAATTTCCAGAGCAGAGGAAAAGGGCTGAAGAAGAACTTGCCGATTTTACGAGAACGAATTTACCCAGGCTTGAA
>JAIWAT010000118.1:0-4541 GCA_048634225.1 Anaerolineales bacterium
TATATGAGCGCACACCCAGAACAACCACTATCAAAAGTACAACCACAAACCCTATCAAGATCACGTTCTTGAATTTTTCGGCAGTGGACACTATCGGCAAGGTTTCCACCTGTATCTTGATATTATCAGAAATCCTGTCATGACCGTCCACATCCTCGTACTTGATCTCACTGTTTATGCCATACATCTTGGGTGTGGCCGTCTCATCCACTTTCAGGTTGAATCTGGCAAGGGCACTCTCACCCGGCGCCAGTGAGCCGATAAATGCCTGGTCATCTGTAGTGCTGAAAGGGTCAGACACACTGATCCTCACCGTAGCATCAGTAACAGGCAGCTCACCCACATTCCTGTATGTGACATATAGCAGACTTTCCTCACCTGCCACCATGTTACCGCTGATTTCCACTACTTCAAAATCGGCTTCATCCTTAACCATTACCGGTATGGTCAAATTCTGGCTCTTGACCTCGTACCACAGCCCCACTTCAAGATCGGTCACACCCTGGTCGGTATCATTCTCACCGCTGATCTGGACATTTTCCTGGTATCCGTATAATAGGCTCAACATAAGCGGATGCACACCTGCCCGGGCATTTTTGGCAATCTCTATGGTGAATTGGACCGGCTCTTCGGTTTGCTGGCCTGATACCAATGAACCTGCCTCCTGGGGTCCGGTCTTTACTTTAACTTCAGGGTCGAGGGATATGAGAACGGCCACAATACCTATAGCTGTGGTCTTTTGCGCTTCGTAGTTCATCTCGGTCTGCTGGAGTTTTATTTCAAGGTCAACATCAGGATCTACACTGTTTTCAGACTTGAAACCGGTGATCAGTCCCCGGTTCATAAGATTGATATTCACAGTTACAGTGTCCCCTCTGTAAAATTCTCCGTCCCCAAGCAGGGATGCACTGATATTAGGTCCACCGTATACTGTATAGTAGTTATCACCTATATCGAAATATTCCGGGAACGCCGCCTGTGCAGGCACAGTTAAAATCAGTAGTGATGTAACGGCAAATAAAATCATCTGAACATCTTTTTTGTAATTCATGCCTGTTCCTCTAATTCCTCTATTTATTCATATTTCTTAAGATTTCGTAAAACATTCACAACAAGATATAATAGCAACACCATGACTCCAAATACTGAAAGCATGAAAACCCCTATCTTTTCTTCAGCTTCCCTGAGAGGTACACTTACTTCAAGGTTATCGGATAATGTTATTTCTCCCTGTTCATCATAATACTTTATTTCGCTATCAATACCGTAGGTTTTAATTACGGCATTGGAATCTGCAAGAATGTTAAATCTTGCAGTCTGGCTCTCACCAGGCGCCATGGTACCCAATCGAACAACCGACTGCTCGATACTTAGCGGGCGCATCACAACCATCCTGACAGTGGCATCTTCGGCTGTGACCTCGCCTGTATTCCTGTAAGTAACATCAATGGTCTGTTTCTCGCCAGCCACGAGGTTGCCTGAAATTTCTGTCACTTCGAATCTCGGAGATGCCTTTACATAGACGGGGATGAGCAAGGTCTTGTTGGCACTGGCGTAATAGGTAATGTGGTCCATACCAGTTAGACCAAGACGCACCACGTTGTTTGTGGTCATACGTACCTGGCTCTGGTACTGGTATGATATGGGAAGCTGAAGGTAATAAACACCTGCTGGTGCCTTATTTGATATGGTGATAGTAAATGTCAGCGGATCTTCTGGCATTTCCCCGGGAAAAAGGGATTCCATTGTCTGGATACTGGTATCCGGTTTTACTTCAATATACGGTGTCCCGGATATCATTTCTGCTTTAATTCCCACTGCTGTGGTGCGGCGCGTTTCATATTCCAGTTCTTTCAGGGAAAGGGAATGGTCACCTTTGTCAGTTCCTACGCTGGTGTCATATTTAAAGCCGTAGATGGCGCCTTTGTTTACAAGGTTTACTTTGAGATGCACGGTCTCACCCCGCTCAAATTCAGGGTCACCAAGTAACGAGGCATATATGTCAGGAGTGCCAAAGCTGTCATAATAGTTCGTAGAAAATACATAATTTGGGAGTAACATATCTGTAATATCCGTATCTGCAGCGGCTGGCAACACGATGGTCGGAAGAACGGCCATTACAAACACTAATGTAAGTACTGTGGACGATAACGTTCTCCCCATACCTGCACAATCACGTTCTTCGTTCATTGAGCATCCACATCCGGTGAATTGAATATAAATCTATCCCTTTGCCTGGTAGTATTAGTATGGACTGCTTTTTTCCTCTCCCGCCACTCATCCAGCTTCACGATAACGGCAGGAAATACCATAAAGGTCGCAAGTAGTGCCAGTGCCACATCCATCACTGTCACAAGACCAAAGTTGCTGTTCATGGAAAATGGCGAGGCGATAAGTGCAGAAAAGCCAACTAGGGTGGTCAGGCCCGATGCGAATATGGCCTTTCCGATCTTGGTACTTGCAGCACACATTGCCTCAGCCGGGTTTGCACCTTTATCTTTTTCTTCATAGTACCTCTCCATCATCAGTATGGCATATTCCGAACCCACTCCCAGGATCAGGGCTCCCAGGGTGGCAGTCATGGGTGTATATTCCAGGCCAGTGAAATACATGATACCGCCCGCCCATCCGATTACCATGAACATAGTGATAACAGGGGTAAGGGCCTTAAGCCAGTCCCGGTATATCACAAGTAAGCCTGCAAACACCAATATAAGCCCGGTAAGGGTCATTGCCACCCGGCCTGAAGTGAGTGACCATATCACTGTGGTATACACAACTGAATTCCCTGTTATTGTCACTTCCACTCCCGGCGGAGGGGACATCCATGCAATATCCTCCCGTACTATATCTATTAGTTCCTCTACACCTGTTAAGCCTATATCACCGATGGCATTTCCTATGCCAAAGTCCAGCAGCAGCATATTCTTGCCGTGAACGTAGCGGTCCTTTTGCATCTGCGGTACCTGCTGGTACAATCGTTCTATATCGGCGCTGTTATCAGGTATGGTACCCCCGTTCATTGATTTAATAATGGGTACAATGCTCGATGCATCGTATATGTGCGCCCTTCTTTCAACTTCGTGTTCGCTGAATTCATCCATCCACCTGAGTACTTCGGGGTCAGCCGAATCATCCACTTTTATTATGATGTTCAAGGCATCGGTCCCACCTATGATGTCGCCCAGATGGGTTAGATCGATAAGCGCAGGCATATCCTGGGGCACAAAGGTTTTCACATCAGTCTGGATGGGGACGAATGAGTCTACATACAGGCCGGAAAAACACATCAGCCCTGCAATTCCCAGGACAAGGATGGGATGTTTTATTGAAATGGCAGTAGTCTTTTTCAGGAATTGTTCGATCTTGCTATCCTTTGGACCAGAGCTTGCAATTGGTGATGGTTGTTTTAGTTTAGAAGAGTTACTGTTGAGTTTATTGTGCTTATTATGGTTAATGTGGCCATTTTTGTTATTTTTATTATTTTTCTTTTTTATGAGGGTATCAAGTCCATATATTACAGTCACACCCACGAACAGTGAGGATAAAAAGCACATGACTATACCGATCAGCAGCAGTTTCCCGAAATCCTGGATCATGGGGACTGATGAGGTAAAAAGTGAAAAGAAGCCAAGTCCGGTAATCGTCAGCGCAATAAGCACTGCCGGGCCGGTGTGTTTGATGGTCTCGATAACAGCCTGTGCTTCATCCTCGCCCCGTTCCAGTTCTTCTTCTATCCGGTTATGGAACTGGATGGCGTAATCTATGCCAAGCCCTATCAAAATAGGAAATGCTGACATGGAGACCATGCTAAGGGGGATCCGTAAATATCCCATTGCACCAAAGGTGTAGATGATACCAAGAAGTACAATGGGGAGGGGCAGGAGTTTCCAGCGGACATGCCTAAACACCAGGTACAGCACTACTAGCATGAGCATTGCCGATATCATTAGCAGCGGACCCATGCTTGTTGTCATCTCATGGTTCATTGCAATCATGAATGCCGGGTCCCCTGTCACGATGACACCATATGCAGGCGGAAAACCCGATTGTTCAACTGCTATTTCGGTCTCGCGCAGTATCTCGATCTTTTCGTTATCGGTGGAGTCCCCTGCCATCTCCACCCATACTATAGTATGGGTATCGTCAGGGATGAGCATGCCAATGTCGGATGACCGGCTTGCTATGATGGATTGTATCTCCCCCTGGCTGTCAGGTATTATGTGCTGGCCTGTCATCTGGTAGTTAGTATCTTTGATAACCGATGCCGCACTGGCAGTTCCCACCACCCCGGGCATGGTCTTTACTTGCTGTTGAAGCCTGTCAACAGCTTTTAGCAACTCAGGTTTTGTTACGTCTCCGCCCTCAACAAGTACGGCTATTGATTCGGTTGCAAAAATTCTCAGGTAGAGGTGGTCATAGTCCTGGTACAGTTTTGAAGTTTTTTCTACAAAGGTTTCTGTGCCCGAAGCCATTTCGATGTTCTGTGCGCCGTGTATTGAAATCACTATGAGTAGTATTGCTAACAGGACAATTGGTAA
>JAIWAT010000119.1:0-4534 GCA_048634225.1 Anaerolineales bacterium
AAATGATAGTGAGAATATTATGCTCTTTACTCTCATAAATCCGTACAGGCATATTTATGATACCATTGAACAAAACCGCTATGGGTGGGAAATATTTTGATTCCATACTTCCGATATATTCCATTTCGAGTTCATCTATTAAATGCTGGCTTGCAATATTCCCTACAAGTCCAATACCTGGAAAACCTTCCACTATAACCGGGTTTTCAAGTGATAGTGGTTTAGTAATGATTTTAACATTATCCCCAAATTGTGATTGTTCATCACCTGGCATATTCTCACCTCAATTAATTTTAGGATGTGTTATTTATAAACTTAATTTATAAATTGTATATTTCCAAATTCCCTGAATATCCACACCTGGCCAAGATTACAAATAAGTAAACTATTGTAATATTTTGTTTTAGTGAACTCATCCACATTTCAACAATGGTTTTTTTGTATTGAATACTTTTCGGAAGATGTTCGGTGCATTTATGCAGACATACCAACCAGTTATTGCCGCAAAGATCCCTGTAATAAAATAAACTGTACATACCTGGGAGAGCCTAATAAAATAGAATGTAGGCTATCATTGCATACCCCAGCAACAGCATCATCAGCGAGATGATCCAAAAATAATGAATAATAGAAGCCTTTGTTTCAGGCTCGTTCAACTTCTCGATCAACTTATCCTTTAACGGCATCCTAATGCCTGATGTGTCGCACAGTATATCTATCCTTTGATGCGTTTGAGCCTGAAGGTGTTCTCCCTCTCCATCTCATCCAGCCTGAGCATGATAAAATCCCTGGCTTCTGTTAATTCGGGGATGACCTTGAACTCAAGTGCATTGACCCTGCGCTTGGTCTTCTCGATCTCATCCAGCAGTTTCTTGATAGTGGTCTCGATCTCGGCTGCCAGGATGATCTTTTCAACCAGCACCTCGTAGGTATCAACTGCCTCATCGATTCTGCTGCTGGTGCCGATGATACCATATCCACGGTCATTGATATGCTTCCTGACACTGCTTGACTCGATCTTGGGCACAACCACGCCCATTACGTTCTTGCTCTGGACTTCCAGACCCGGTGTGTCCTTAAAAGAAAATGCAGTGGATTTGACTGTCAAAGTACCTTCCACTGACTTGGCAATATTGACCTTCTCCATAGATACATTGAACTGGGCGTCAAGTTCGGCCCTGATACTCTTTGCTTTATCCAGGATCTCAAAAAATTCCAGAATCAACCCATCACGTTTCATCTTAAGCAGTTTATGTCCACCCTCTGAGAGCTTGATCTTCTTTTTCAGCTCGATAAGTTCTGAACGTGTGGGTTTAACATCCTGTATAGCCAAAGTCTAATCCTCCAAATATCCAGATCTATTTCTTATGGGCCGGATGGTATTTCTCGATGAACTTGTTGTCGATCCTGGTCAGCATCGACTCAGGGAGTTCTGCAAGCATTTCCCATCCTATAGTGAGTGTGGTCTCGATATCCCTGTCCTCGTCCATACCCTGCCTGACAAACCTGTCCTCGAACATATCAGCAAATTCCAGCAGTTTCTTATCTCTGTCTGACAGTGCATCCTTACCCACAATGGCCACCAGGCCACGCAGGTCCTTACCTTCAGCATAAGCTGCATACATCTGGTCAGATACTGCCTTATGATCGTCCCTTGTGTGACCTTCGCCGATACCGCTGTTCATCAACCTGCTCAGTGACGGCAGCACATTGACAGGTGGATATATACCCTTCATATGAAGTTCCCTTGAAATAACGATCTGGCCTTCGGTAATATAACCGCTAAGGTCAGGAATCGGGTGGGTGATATCATCACCGGGCATGCTCAGGATACTGAACTGTGTTACTGATCCCTTCCTGCCCTTTACCACGCCTGCCCTTTCATACAAACTGGCAAGGTCAGTGTACATATAACCGGGATAACCACGCCTGCCAGGTACTTCTTCCCTGGCTGCTCCCATCTGTCTGAGTGCTTCGCAATAGTTAGTGATATCGGTCAGGATTACCAGAACATGCATATCATGCTCGTACGCCAGGTATTCGGCTGCTGTAAGTGCCATCCTCGGAGTGATCAACCTCTCCACAGCCGGATCGTTTGCCAGGTTCAGGAACACCACTGCCCGCTCAAGGGCACCCGTCCTCTCGAAATCGGCCATGAAATACTGGGCTTCCTCATTGGTAATACCCATTGCCGCAAAGACCACAGCAAAGTCCTCTTCACTGCCTGGCACTTTAGCCTGCCTTGCGATCTGCAGGGCAATCTCATTGTGGGGCAGACCTGAACCTGAGAAAATAGGAAGCTTTTGTCCCCTTACCAGTGTATTTGTACCGTCAATAGTACTGATACCTGTCTGGATGAAATCCTCAGGAGGTAACCGGGAATAAGGATTAATGGCTGCACCGTTGATGTCCAGCCTGTCCTCGGGAATGATTCGAGGTCCGCCGTCCAGAGGGTCGCCACTTCCTGAAAGTATCCTGCCCAGCATATCTGAGGACACGGCCAGTTTAATGGTCTCCCCTGTGAACCTGACACCGCTTTCCCTGTTCAGTCCGCCTGTACCCTCGAACACCTGCACGACAACTTTATCATGTGAAGTATCCAGTACCTGTCCCCTCTTTGTAGTACCGTCTGGCAGGTTGATGTTCACCAGTTCACCATAACTTACAGGTTCGGTCTTTTCCAGGAAAATAAGCGGTCCTGAGATCTCTGTGATAGTCTTGTATTCCTTAGTCAATTTACTCAGCCTCCTCTGTAGTTACTGTGGCGGCATAGTCCTCGCTCTTCAGGGAATCGAACTCATCTTCCATCTTGTCTATGACCTTTTTAAGCGCACCATCGAAATCTTCATCAAACCTTACCTTTCCAAGTTCATCCTTGGATTCCAGTTTGACAATGTCCTGCATCGTAACACCGGAATCAAGTGCCGCATTTGCCTTATCTGCGAATTTGTGGATAGTGTCAAGGAGCTTGTACTGCCTGTCCATGGGACAGAAGGTATCAACGGGGTGGAAAGCATTCTGCTGCAGGAATATCTCCCTGATCATCCTTGTGATCTCCAGAGTCAATTGCTGGTCGGGAGGCAGTGCATCCGAACCAACCAGTTGCACGATCTCCTGTAATTCTGATTCCTGCTGGAGCAGGTCCATTGCATTATCCCTTAGTTTTACCCATTCATGGGATACATTATCATTATACCAGTCAGCCAGTCCCTTAGTGTACAGACTGTAACTGCTCAGCCAGTTAATAGATGGGAAATGCCTCCTCTGGGCCAGCTTTGCATCCAGTGCCCAGAACACCTTGACAATACGCAGCGTATTCTGTGTGACCGGTTCTGAGAAGTCACCACCCGGTGGTGAGACCGCACCAATGATAGTAATGGAACCATTAAGCCCTGCAAGGGACTCCACCCTGCCTGCCCGTTCGTAGAACTCACTCAACCGAGCTGACAGGTATGCAGGATAACCTTCTTCACCAGGCATTTCTTCCAGCCTGGATGATATTTCCCGCATGGCTTCAGCCCACCTGCTGGTACTGTCAGCCATCAGTGATACATCGAATCCCATGTCCCTGTAATATTCGGCAATAGTGATGCCGGTATACACACTGGCTTCCCTGGCTGCTACAGGCATATTACTGGTATTGGCGATAAGCACGGTTCGCTCCATCAGGGGACGGCCGGTCTTTGGGTCTTCCAGTTCAGGGAACTCGGTGAGCACATCAGCCATCTCGTTACCCCTTTCACCACAGCCGATATAGACCACGATCTCGGTATCGCTCCATTTTGCAAGCTGCTGCTGGGTGACGGTCTTACCGCTACCGAATGGACCCGGGATAGCTGCTGTACCGCCTTTGGCCACTGGGAACAAGCCGTCCAGAATTCGCTGACCTGTGATAAGCGGAGTATCCGGCGTCAGTTTCTTGCTCACCGGCCTGGGCATCCTGACAGGCCATTTCTGCATCATTTGAAGTTTTGTATCGTCGGTCAATGTGCAAATCGTATCAATCACTTTAAACTTCCCGTCCTTGATCTCATCAATAGTACCTGATACATTGGGCGGGACCATTATACGATGTTCCACATTAATGGTCTCCTGGACGGTCCCGATCACATCGCCACCGGAAACCGCATCTCCTGCTTTGGCAGTAGATTTAAATTCCCATAGTTTTTCATGATCCAGGCCATCTGCTGTAACTCCCCTCTCAATAAAGTCTCCCATCTTGTCCCTAAGAAGGGGCAAAGGACGCTGTATCCCATCATATATACTCTCAAGAAGGCCAGGTCCAAGTTCAACGGAAAGTGGCATACCCGTATTCTCTACAGGTTCCCCGGGCCTGATACCTGCCGTCTCTTCATAGACCTGGACAATGGACCGGTCCCCCTCTATTCCGATAACCTCTCCCATCAGACGTTCATGTCCTATTTTGACCACATCATACATCCGGGTATTGATGCCCTGGATTGTGACCACTGGTCCTGATATTCTATAAATCTCTCCTTTCATTTCCACAGATCAACACCTACTGCTTGTTTTA
>JAIWAT010000120.1:0-4343 GCA_048634225.1 Anaerolineales bacterium
CCCCAGCGTGAGCAGCAACCCACTACCAAGAATTATGAGGTTTACTTTGGTCAACTTCCTGTTTCGAACAAGTATGGCAATATTTTACAATCCTCTTCCAGTTCAGTCATCCTGGTACATCTTAAGTGTGATCAGCACCAGTGCAACCACAGAAACCTTCCATTCACTCTCCTCTAACCTTTCAACCAGCCAGTCAAGGGACCCGCCCACATCCCCGGACCTGCCGTCAAGTATCAGTGATTGTACAACCAGACAGGAAGTTGCCGTATACCTCCAGTTATCATCCGTGCACTGCGCCAGCAGCCACGAAGAATTGCGCTGGATATGCTCAGCCATGCCTTTGGCATCCTGGTGTATCAGTGCCGAGTTTATCAGGGCGATGGTGCCCGGGTGCATCCATTTCCCTGAAAAGTTATTAAGCAGCCAGTCCACTCCCCGCCGGTTCTGCCTGCCCATAACCCCCAGCGCGATAAGGGCATAACAGGTGTCATATACATCATCGTTCCACGAACCACTGTCCGATTGCATTTCCTCCAGCCAGTTCACCGTACCCTCACAGGATATGCCGCATTCCACAAGTGCAGCACAAGCCCTGGCAGTATCCCGCACCGGATTGATTGATTCCCAGTGATCTGCCAACCTGGTATGCTGCAGCCACTCAACTGCCACGCTGGCATCCCGCCTCCACAGGCACAGTGCCTTCGCTATCTGTGATGCCTCTTTAACACTGGTAATTTGCACACCCTCAAGCCAGTCAAGGGCACGTTCTGAAAAGCCAGTTATTCTTTTAAGATGCATTGCACAATATTTCGGATTCATCAAATTAACAGTATCGATGTTTTTTTATCCTTTGTGACCATAACAAACAGAGACTGTCTAGAACAAAGGAGGCAGACAATGGATGAAAAAATCGCGCCCCATGTGGACGAAATAATTAGGGCGCTTGGTACAACAGGCACAACAGTAAATCATGCTATTATTGTAGAAGAACTTACAAGGCTCCTGGAGTTCAAGGTGCCTCTTGAAGAGGCAAAAAGGAGCTTGCTTAAAAAATACGGGATTACCGATCTACCAGCCGTGAAAAAACTTTCCGAGCTTGGCGCAGGGGAGCGAAATATTGAGGTCACTGCCCGGATCCTTGAGATCAATACCAAAGTCGTTGGCATCAAGGAGCAGGAGCATATCATCTTTATGGGCACCATGGTAGACGAGACCGGGGCACGGAGTTTTACGGCATGGGAGGATTTCGGGCTTGAGAAAGGAGATGTGATCAAGGTCATTAACGCCTATGTCAGGATGTGGCAGGGCATGCCGGAGATTAATTTCGGTGCCAGATCGAAAGTTGAGAAATTAGACTCCAGCGCCTTAGAACCGCTCCTGTCAAAAGACCTGGAACGCCCTGTCCTGCTGGCAGAACTAAAAGAGGGCGAACCTGCCGTTCATACTGTAATAAGGATAATGGAATCCGCTCAGCAGGAGATCAACACAAAGAACGGGCCCAGGACCATAGTAACAGGAATAGCAGCCGATAGCTCTGCCAAACTCCCCTTCACCTCATGGGTACCATCTCCCGAACTTACGACAGGGAATACAGTAGAGATCAAAAATGCATATATGAGGTCATGGCAGGGTATTCCTACCATCAATATGGGAGAATTCACTTCGATCAGTCATTCAGAAACTCCAATAGATGACAGTGATATTGCCAGGGTAATGGACCCCGTCCCAATCAGGCTGGATAGAATAACTGACAGGGACGGAGCTTTTGATGTAAGTATAGAAGGCAACATAATCTCGGTCAGGCCCGGTTCAGGGCTTATTACCAGGTGTCCTGAATGTAATAGGGTGATACAGAAGAACATCTGCCGTGTCCATGGTTCTGTGGAAGGCAGGAACGATATGAGGATAAAGTCCATAGTGGACGATGGTACCGGAGCCCTGAGCGTAGTACTGGATGCGGACCTGACCCAAAAGGTCACTGGCTATTCCATTGAAAAAGCCAGTGAAGTTGCTGGTGCGGACATGAACCCGTCTGCTGTTGAGGAAGAGATCAGGAAAAAGCTCATGGGACTGAGCATGCGATTGAGAGGTAACATGACCAAAGGCGAATACGGGATCACACTGGTGGCTTCCGATGCAGAGATTACTGAGATCGAACCTGCTGCGGCCGCCGCAGACCTGGTCAAAGAAATAGAGGGTGCAGGTCATCATTCACCCGGGCAGGGGGATGGCAGCCTATGGTAGAGAGAGAGGTTGCCTGGAGGGTCTTTGCCCACGAATTCATTCATTCGGATTATTTCTTCCACGACGGGGATGAGCGCTCCCCCAATTACCTGGTCACCCCCACCGGTGCCAGGGTGAACCGGCTGTACTTTGTGGGTGTACTGACCGAGATCGATAATCTTAGTGCAGGGGAGGATATGTGGAGGGCAAGAGTATCTGACCCAACCGGTGCATTTTCAGTATATGCAGGACAGTACCAGCCGCAAGCATCAGTATTCCTGTCAGGACTGGATGTGCCCTGTTTTGTGGCTATAACAGGCAAGGCCAGGACCTATGAACCAGAGGACGGGACCATATATACGTCGGTAAGGCCGGAAGAACTGAACACAGCAAGCGACAGCATAAGGGACAGGTGGATAGTTGATACTGCCCGGCTGACCTATGAGCGCATAGGATTGGTCAGGTCTGCCATGGATTCAGGTCTTAAGGGTGATGAACTGACAGCCATGCTTGTTCAATCCGGTGCCAGTCCGGAACTTGCCGATGGCATACTCAGGGCCGTTTCTCATTACACAGACCTGGACAAATACCTTAACACACTATCAGGTGTAATCGTTAAAGCATTGAAGAACCTGGCGTCTGCTGACCACCAACCAGCCCCCAGGACAGGGATTTCTCACACCATGGAAGGGGTTGAGGAAAGCAAGCCGGTAGATGCTATGGTGAAAGAGACACCTGCCCGGTATTCTATAGAGGATACACAGCCCGCGCAACCCACACAATCCCCAGAGCCTGCCCAGTCCACAGAACCTGCACTACCCACACAATCCCCACACTCTGTCCAGTCCACAGAACCTGCACAACCTACACAGCCCCCCCACTCTGTCCAGTCCACAGAACCTGCACAATCTGCACAATCCCCACAGCCTGAAACTGCCCGGGCGGCGGGAGAAGAGATCGAAGATGGAACAACAGGTAGTGAGCCCGCCAGACCGGAAGAAGACAAGCCCGAACCTGACGAGATGGTATATGAACTGATGGGTATAATGGATAAAGGGAACGGCGTGCCGCTTACTGAACTGACGGATGGATCAAAACGTAGTGGTCTTACCGATGAACAGGTTGACGATGCTGTGAAGACATTGATGTCAGAAGGCAGGTGTTACGAGCCCAGGATAGGTATACTTCGCAAAGTATGAAAAGGCAAATAAGAACAAACATTTAATATTTTATCATACATCTTAAAATTAAAAAAAGTTTCATACCATCCCGTGTACCAGGTGAAATAATGAAATCAGTTGAAGAAATTCTTAAAATAATCAGTGAAAAAGACGTCAGGTTTGTAAGGCTGCAGTTCGTGGATATACAGGGTATCGTCAAGAACGTGGCCATACCAGTGTCCCAGATCGATAAGGCGCTGGATCAGGGAATATCTTTCGATGGGTCATCCGTTGAAGGGTTTGTCAGGATAGAAGAATCAGACATGGTCTTAAAACCGGATATTAATACCTTCCAGATACTACCATGGAGCCATGATGGAGGTAACAGTGCCAGGATGATATGTGATGTCCACCTGCCGAACGGTGAATCTTTCGAAGGCGACCCCAGGTATGTGCTCAGGCGTGCCATGGAAGAAGCGGCTTCCATGGGTTTTGAGATGAATACCGGACCCGAACTTGAATTTTTCCTGTTTGAAAAAAAAGACGGACGCTCTACTACTATTCCACACGACTCTGCAGGGTATTTTGACTTCGGGCCTGTGGACCTGGCAGAAAATATTCGCAGGGAGATCGTGGTCGCCCTGGAAGGCATGGGATTCGAGATAGAGGCCTCACATCATGAGGTTGCATCTGGCCAGCATGAGATCGATTTCAAATACGATAATGCACTTATCACGGCTGACAATGTGGTGACCTTTAAATATGTCACCAGGACAATTGCCAATAATATGGGATTACATGCCACATTTATGCCCAAACCCCTGTTCAGTGAAAACGGCAGCGGCATGCATATCAACATTTCCCTGTTCAAGGATGGACAGAACGCTTTTTATGACCCTGATAGCAAATATACCATCAGTGATACCTTGAAATATTTCATAGGCGGTATTTTAAAACATA
>JAIWAT010000121.1:0-4338 GCA_048634225.1 Anaerolineales bacterium
ACATTCATCTTGTGTCCGCTCTCCCGCGGGAACTCGATATGGATCCTGCTCTGGCTCTTATAGATCACCAGTTCCCCCAGTGCGGTCTGTGCCACATCGCACCTCATGTCGCAACCTGCCAGCAGTGTATATTCGTGGGGCTGCGAATCTGAATCAAGTATCCCCACGCTTTTGGCCTGGTCACCCACCCTGAGCACGACCCCCTTGACCTCAGGCACCCTGTCCACAATATCCTCTGCCGTATCCGGGCGCACATTATCTGCAATAAGTACCAGAGCACTCTGACCCAGTCTGGGCGGATACATAATGGGAAAGCCGCAGGAGATCAGCGGGGTCCCGGCCAGTGCCAGTCCTGCACCCTCATCCCTGTCCCCGTGTTCCAGCATAACAGCCAGTATATGAGCCATCACCATATCCAGGGGACGGCGCCTGCATGAGCTGCACAACAACGTATCCTTATCAATAGTCACCCCGTGCAGTAAAGCCGCCAGTGGGACCTGCTTGTCCCACCCGGGTTCAGGCGGACATTCCGGGCAGGCCATATACATCTGGTAAATAGAATCGAGCACATCTTCAGCCGGCCTTATACAGTCAGGACCGCCGCAGGTGGGGCACTTTATCATGATATCAACCTTTGGTTGCAGGTAATTAAACCTTATCCCCGAACTGCTGGAATCCCCTGGGCTCCACATCCTCAATGTACCCGTTATGCTCAATAGTTATCCCGCTGGCTGTAACTTTACCTATCACTGTGAATTGAGCAACTTTCCCTGCCTTTTCCAGGCAGTCAGTATTGAGGGTGAACAGCAGCTCAAAATCGCCGCCTGTGTATAGACTCCATTCAAAAACCTTATCATCAACGACCATATCTTCAATGACCTTATCCCCAACGGGAGCCATATCACGCACAGACCTGTGCACCGGTATATCACTGCCCCTGATATGGAATCCCACACCGCTGGCAGCGGCAAGGTCATACAAAGACAGTGCCAGCCCGTCACTGATATCCATCATAGAGGTCAGGCAGCCCGAACCTGCCAATGCCATACCTTCTGCTATCCTGGGCACTGGCATGTAGAATTTTTCCAGTACTTCCGGGTCAAGCTCCCTTCCCTGCTGCAATGCCTCAAGTGCGGCCCCGGCAGTGCCCAGCTCTCCAGTCACACATACCAGATCACCCGGTTTGGCCCCCTTCCTCGTAGCCAGTTTTCCTGCATCCACTACTCCCAGCGCAGACCCCACTATGGTAAGTTCATCGTGCCGGTCAACGTCCCCGCCAATAATTTGTGTACCATACCTGCGGGCACAGGCACTCATCCCACTCACCAGTTCCTTAACAAAATCCACTTCCAGATTGGAGGGCAGTCCAAGTGCTGTCATAATACCTACCGGCCTGGCACCCATGGCCGCAATATCACTCAGGTTTACTGCAATGCTCATCCATCCCATCTGGTACGGCGTCATGCCTGAAGGAAAATCGGCCTTCCTGTGGAGCATATCAGTTGTAGCTACCAGGAGTCCGGATCCACCCACATCAATGACCGCACAGTCATCATTTCCCGGTCCTACTACCGAATGGGAGATCGATCCTGTTTCTGATTCGGCTTCAAGCAATTCAGTGATAAGTGAAATAATGTCCCGTTCCCTGAATTTATTTATTATAGTCATAATAATATATTATTTTAGAGAATGCATCGAAATATTTATAATACCTTAAAGTATCTTGGTATTAATAATTGTATAATATTTTTCACTGGGGGTTATGTAACAATTGGGAAAAATGATATCTGAGAAATTAAATAGTTTGCTTTCTGAGTATTGCAATAAAGTAGAAGGGGTATTGGGTGCAGGTATTTCTTCTTCAAACGGACTTGAGATATCAAGTCATTTTGATAGTAATATCAATGCGAACATGGCTCATGCAGTTTCATCTATCGTGTATAACCATACCCAGAACATTTCCAAACGTCTTGACTTCAATGGGTATGATTATAACTTAACATTCACTAAAGACGGTATTATCGCCCTGAAGAAGATTGATAAAAGTACACTGTTCCTTGTCCTGATGAAACCTGACACTGATATGAACCTTGCGACAACCCAGATGGAAGATGTTTCAAAAAAGATCAACGGATTGATCTGATCTTTTCTAACGTTACTCCATCTGCTCTAAAGCTTCAGCAATATCCTCGCCCTTGACTGTGGTTCTCTTGGCATGGATTGCCAGCCTGTTGGCCCTGGTTGCTATTTCAATGCCATATTCTTCCAGGTGTTTTGCCAGTTCTTCACTGGCAGTGGCACTGACCCTGTGTGCACCTGCTGCCCTTATTACGCGTTCAACTGCTGCTGTTGGTAAGATTTTATCTTTCATATTGTAGTTCCTCCTTAAATATAATATTAAACCATAGGTAAAATATGATTATATCTTATAGATACGCCTATTTAAAAATTATGTTTTGATTTTCCAGACAAACTAATCCAAACACCTTAAATTCAGCTTCATATCACTGTACCGACTATAAAAGCTATTAAAGCCACGAACATGGCCATCTTTAGTAATTTTGAAGCTTTTTCTGCGTTGTCCCTCAATAGAATCTCGTTAATTGAAACCAAAAAAAGTATATCTGCCACAAAGATCACAGCCATGTAAGATGCACCGAATGCATTGTTCACATTAAAGACCAGGGGCAGTGGGCTCAGTACAATTCCTGTTATTCCCAGTACAGCAGCCAGACGTGAAGCTTTCATCTTACCTATAACAATGGGAAGTGTCCTGGCTCCGGCCCTGCTGTCCCCTTCAATATCCTGTATATCCTTCACGATCTCCCTGGCCATAGTAGCCAGGACCGCCAGCAGGAACAGTATCATTGTCGACTGGATGCCTGTACCGTTAAAGATTTCCAGTGCACCCCCGAACAGGAATGTGGAACCTGTGAGGTATCCCACGACCACGTTACCTGCCAGTGCCATGCGCTTAAAGGTACTGGCATACAGGAACAGCATTAAGGAATTGAATCCGGCCAGTAACAGGCATACAGGTCCCAGCCAGTATGACAGTACTACACCGGTTCCGAAAAGGAGCATTGAAAAGTACAACGCTGTCTTCCTGTTCACCCTGCCTGATGGGATGGGGCGCAGGGGGCGGTTTATCCTGTCGATCTCGTGGTCAAAATAATCATTTATTGCATTGCCTGCCCCGGTGATCAGGAACACGACAGAAAAAACAAGTACAGGCTCATATACAAGCTGGACCTGCATGGAATCAGGCAATGCCAGGAATGCTATCAGTGTGCCTACCAGGGCCGCAATACCTGCCATGGCACAATTGGCCCACCTGATCAGTTCAACAAAAGTACGAAAAGAATTGAATGGCATCAGTCGCCACGTCCGGCCTCAAGCATGCGGTCAAGCGCTTTTTTGGCCTTCACCCGCACATGCTCGGGCACAGTTACGACGTGTTTGTTCTCTTCCAGTGCAGTAATGATAGCTTCCAGGCTGATCATCTTCATATTCGGGCATACGGCATATTCTGATACCGGATAGAAGATCTTATCAGGATTATCCTTTCTCAGCCTGTGCAGCATTCCCACCTCGGTACCTATGATAAATTCCTTACACCTGGACTCTTTTACATGATTTACCATTCCACCTGTGCTTAATACTACGTCTGCAAGGTCGATCACATCGGGTTTACATTCAGGATGCACTATGATCTCGGCATCCGGATGTTCGTCTTTCAATAGCAGTACATCTCCTGAAAGTATCTGGTGGTGTGTGGGGCAGTACCCGTCCCAGGGTATGATCATCTTGTCTGTGTAGCGTGCCGCATAAAGGGCAAGGTTCTTATCAGGTGTGAAGATCACTACATCTTCATCCAGGCTGTTCACTATCTGGACAGCATTGGCGGATGTACAGCAGATATCTGATTCTGCCTTCACTGCTGCACTGGTATTCACATAGGTCACTACTGCAGCCCCGGGATATTCGTTCTTGATTTTTACCAGCTCTTCAGGTGTGATCATGGCCGCCATTGGACACTGGGATGCTAATTCAGGCATCAGTACGGTCTTGTCCGGACTAAGGATGGCAGCACTTTCAGCCATGAAGTCCACGCCGCAAAATACTATGACATCTGCATCATGCTTTGCAGCCTGCTGACTCAATCCCAGGCTATCCCCAACAAAATCTGCAATATCCTGGATTTCCCCCCTCTGGTAATTGTGGGCCAGGATGACGGCATTGCGCGATTCTTTTAGTTCAAGGATCTTTGTTATTAGCTCATCTTTATTTTGTTGACTCATTGAAATTACCTGTGAATTCAATATTATCATTCAATCC
>JAIWAT010000122.1:0-4276 GCA_048634225.1 Anaerolineales bacterium
TCTCATCCTCATCGCCCATAGACACCCATACATCAGTATACAGGACATCTGCATCCATTGCAGCCTCCTCCGCTGAAGTAACAACCTCAACCAAACCCCCCATACCCCTGGCCTTTGCAACAATATCCGGGTCAGGCTCGTACCCCCCAGGGCAGGCCACACTCATCTTCATCCCTGTAATAGCAGCAGCCAGTATCGCAGAGTTACACACATTATTCCCATCACCTATCCAGGCAAACTTCAGCCCCTCAAACCGGCCCTTATATTCCCTGATAGTCTGCAGATCAGCCAGCAACTGGCAGGGATGTTCCAGATCAGATAAAGCATTGATGACAGGCACTGTTGCATATTCTGCCAGTTCTTCCAGCGTACTGTGACTTACGACCCTTGCCATAATCCCGCTCAGATATCTGGAAATAACCTGCGCAGTATCGCCAACAGTCTCACCCCTTCCAAGCTGTAGGTCCCGATAGCTTAAAAACAATGCATGGCCGCCCAGTTCAGACATGGCAACCTCAAATGATATACGTGTCCTGGTAGATGATTTTTCAAATATCATGCCCAGGCTCTTGTGCTTTAGCATTTCAACGATCTTACCCTTGGACCTTTTTACCTTCAGGTCATCTGCCACATCAAGCAGTTCATTGATCTCATCAAGGGAGAGGTCGCTTATAGATAATAGATTAGACAAAAATACCGCCTCCTGTCAAACAGAACTCATAGTTAATACATCTGGCCTATTTAACTGTTATCCCCGCGCAGGACTTTCATGTGGTCGATGCGCTTCTGTATCAATTCTTTCTTGCCAATATCATGCCTGCACTCCAGCGGCCCTTTTACATTGGACAGCGCCTGCTCTGCAATCACTTCCGCCTCTGCTATAGTATCAGCGATTCCCACAACAGCGGCTGCCCTTGACCCTGTAGTGTACACCACACCATCGGCTTCATACACACTGGAAAAGAACAGCAATGCTTTGCCCATATCCCCTACCTCGATAGGTGCATCCTTTGTAGGATCTTCCGGATATCCGGCAGGCACTGCATATTTACACACACTGGCCTTCTCCGAGAACCTCACATCCAGGGTGTCAAGCGTCCCGGCTGCCACAGCCTCGACAATATCAATAAGATCAGTCTCAAGCAGCGGCAGTACGTTCATCGCCTCAGGGTCCCCGAACCTGGCATTGAACTCGATCACCTTGATACCGGCTGCTGTCAAAATGAACTGGCCGTACAGGATGCCCTTGTACTCCTCACCAGTCTCTTCCTTTACCTTGCTGATCACATCCTCCATGATCCCTTTTGCCTCCATATAGTCACTCTCGATCATAAAGGGCAACAGGGTCCCGGCATCATTATACGACCCCATGCCGCCTGTATTTGGTCCCAGGTCGCCTTCGTATGCCCGCTTATGGTCCTGCACCGAAGGTGCATAGGCCAGGTGGGTCCCGTCCACAAATGCCTGGATCGTCACTTCCTCGCCTTTCAGGTTCTCCTCGATGACCACCATATCACCTTTTAGCAATTCACTTGCATAGGCTTTGGCAGCGTCCAGATCAGGTAACTGGTCACCCATGACCTTGACACCCTTGCCCCCAGTCAACCCGGCAGGTTTCAAGGCTACGTCTCCCAGTTCATCTATATAATCATGGGCCTGTGCTTCCTGCCCACTGCTGAAAACCCTGAATGCAGGAAGACCTGCGATCCGGTGTTTTTCCATAAATTCACGTGTCCATGCCTTATCGAACTCCAGTTTTGCAGCCGCCCGTTTCGGTCCTACAGACGGGATGCCCAGAACTTCAAGGGCATCTGCCAGCCCGGCGGCCAGCGGCGCTTCGGGGCCTATCACCGCAATATCCGCACCGATATTCTTTGCATACCCAGTGACTTTATCCACATCGGTTTCACTGTTCAGCAGGAAATCCTTGCACAGGACTGCAATTCCGGGATTTTTCTTTGACATTACAGCATAAAGCTCATACTCATGTTTACTTCGGGAAATGGCATGGGCAATGGCGTGTTCACGCCCTCCACCACCTACCAATAAGATTTTTTTCATATTAAATCCTCAAAACGATTTTATTTATAACTATGATAGAACTCAAATCAATAATATCCATTAATAATGTTATGGTTTTCTTTACGTAGTGCTCCATGAATAGTTATTCCAAATGGAATTAAAAAGCTGTGTTTAAATTTGATAATCCCGTTAATTACACAGTTCCTTTTGTAAAGGTTTATTATATGTTACGATACATATGATTGTTATACCTTGCGGAGGTAACAAGAGGATGGAAGCACGGGATATTATTTTCACAATAGTAATGATTGTGTCCTCCTTTGTATTAACTTACAAGTGGATGACAAGATTCGCCTCAACGAATTATTCAGCAGATGCTGTAATTGTACTTGCTGCAATGGTACTGGTAGGTGCCCTGGCGGCAATGATACTGTCTGTGGATATCAGGTTAAGACGGATCGAGTCCTTAATGGAATCAAATGAACGGGCACTCAGGATAAACATCCAGAGCGTAGAAGAAAACCTGGATAGAAAACTCAATGTAGTTCTCAATAAAACAAACAATACAGTGGAAGAGATGTCAAAAAGGATGTACCGGTAAACCTAACAGGTAAATCCATCTTTCAGTATAATCCCGATCATTTCAATTGCATTGGCGGCTTCATCTATATCTTTTACTCTTCATATATCGATATGGCCGTTTTTGTAAATTATAACCTGCCAGTTATCGAGCCTGAACCTTGCCACCCCTAATTTGGTAGAGCAGCGCATCCCAGGCATTTCCAACTCCCCTGGATATTTTATTTAGGATAAGAACTAAATAATATTATCTTGATACTGTTAACGAACATAAGGAGAATAGAAAATTATGGCTTTAGACTTTATCACAATAAACGGTTTGGCTATTCTTGTGGTCGCAATTGCCGCATTCATCGCCGTATACTATTTCCTCAAAGTTGTAAAATACCTTATTGTAAATTCCATTGTGGGTTTGATACTGCTGTTCATCTCAAACTTTGTAATAGGAATGCTCAACATGGGTTTTTCAGTGGATATCAATTGGGTATCAATATTGATCTGCGCTGTTGGGGGAATACCAGGTGTGCTAATCGTTATTCTACTGGGATTCCTTAATGTGCCGCTGGTACCTTTATGAATCACCACGCAAAAAAATAAAAAAATAAAAATTAACAGGGGTGAGTCCCCTGTTCTATACCAATTTCGGTGAATAAAATTTCTTTATTACAGTGTCGCATTTTTCACAGGAAATGATTAGCCAGTCACCCACATCATGTCTGTGGAAATGGTCAAAGATCGAGGCACCGCATGTTGGGCAGACATAGTATTCCTTGAAATAGTAATTATAGAACTCCGGCGTTGACTTCAACCATTCCAGTGTATCCAACATCATTTCAACATACCGTTGTTTTGGTCCCTCTGATTGCAGTTCAGAGCGCAAACGTTCATCAATTTGCTCAAACTGTTGCCTGGAATTGCGCCGGATCTTCTTATAGTCTGAAATGTACTGGCTGCTATTTTCAAGATACTTTTGATACCCTTTGTACACACCATTCCCTTTTTTCTGTATGGTCCTAAGGAAATACTCACTCATCAGGTCTTCCAGCAGATCGTGACATGTTGTACAGATATTATACTTAGGGAAATGCTTTGTATCCTGGGGTTGATGGCATATCACACATGTTTCCATATGCATTCCCCCCTAAAGCATCTCAACCGGATTTGTGGCATCCCTTGTGAACATTATCGGGAATACGTTGATCACAGCAAGCAGATCGCCACGCCTGATATCACCTGACTCAACACCCATAATGTAAGCTGATTCTACAACACGGTCCTGTTCTACAGGAGCCGATGCACCACCTTTGCCGCCTAATTTCAATACGGATGCAAGTGCATGGTGATTGAAGGCACAGGGTAATGCCAGTGTATCTTTCTGGATATTGATCTTTTTGACCTTAATCTTTTCAAACCTGCCTGCACCAATAGTGATATCTTCATCGGCAATCACCATCTCCCATTTAGCTCTTGTGGCCATTGTAAATTCATATGGCGTTGCCTGGACATTCCTTGAATGGATCTTACCTGCTTTTTTTGAAACTATATTGATATTTTCTGGCATATCTATCACACATCCTCCTATATGTTGTTAATCTATAAATAGATTAACACGGTTAATCATTACAATAATAAAATTAATTTTTTACCTTGTTCTGGTAGAATGATTACTACTTCG
>JAIWAT010000123.1:0-3880 GCA_048634225.1 Anaerolineales bacterium
CGCCATTCCACTGACCGTGAGGCCAGGGTGATGACCATCGGGACCGCAGGCGAACGGATGGCGAAACTGGCAGGCATATTTGCAGAGAACCGCACAGCGGCCCGTGGTGGACTGGGTGCAATAATGGGCAGCAAGCACCTGAAGGCCGTAGTGGTGTCCGGACACGGGAAATTTGAACCCGCAGACCCTGAAGCATTCAGAGCCATCAGGAAAAAAATCAACCAGAAGGTCAGGACAAGTACAGGTGTGGAAAACCTCAGGAAAATGGGTACTTCAGAACTTGTGGATATAGTAAATGAAACAGGCGGTTGGAGTAATCGAAATTATACGTCAGGGCGGGACGACAGACTATCAGAACACCTGGACGGTTTTGCCTTAAAAGAAAAATTATGGGATGGTGGCAGCAGACGCAGGCCCTGCCCGGGCTGTGCCATACAGTGCAGCCACCTGGCAGTGGTGCAGGAGGGGCAGTACCGCGGGTTGACACACGACGGGCCCGAGTTCGAATCCATTACCCTGCTCGGTTCCAACTGCGGCATCGATGACCCGGCAGTTGTCACGGCAGCCGAACACCTGTGCGACGCATACGGACTGGATAGCATTAGCACGGGCAGCACTATCGCCTTTTTGATGGAATGCTATGAACGGGGGCTGATCGGTAAGGAGGAAACAGACGGCTTGGAACTTACCTTCGGCAGTGTCGATGCGCTAATCGAAACCATCCACATGATGGGGTCCGGTGACGGGCCACTGGCATTTGCTGCAAACGGCACCAGGGATGCCTCTGAAAAAATAGGGCAGGGTACATATGATTTCGCTATGAACGTCAAGGGCCTGGAGATACCTGCATACCTGCCCCAGGCCGCAAAGGGCCAGGCACTGGCCTATGCCGTATCAGATAGGGGTGCCTGCCACCTGCGTCCATGGACCTATGGAAAGGAAGTGCTTGGCAGGGGCGGACAACTGGACCCGATGGCTACGGCTGGAAAAGGTAAGATGGTCTGGGACGGGCAGCAACGCAATGCCATCTATGATTCCATAGGTATCTGCAAGTTCTTTACGTACGCTGCCGGATTGGATGAGCTATTAGAACTATATACTGCCTCTACCGGATTTGATATGGACCGTGAAGAATTCGATACGGTTGGCAGGAGAGTGGCGGTACTTACCCGTGCTTTTAACAACAGGGAAGGATTTGGCAGGGATCACGATACCTTGCCTGACAGGGTAAAAAGTGGCAGCAATCCAGTAACTGACCGGGAACTGGATGCTATGCTGGATGAATTCTATGATTCGTCGGGTTTTACCAGTGATGGAATTGTGCCCGAACAGCTATTAATAGAACTTGGGATTAAGTGAACCGATTAAGTAAACCGGGTCACACCATCATGGATTTCAACTCTTCCACCAGTTTCTGCTGGATAGTAGAGTTGCGGTCGCCGCCGCACACACATCCCCTTATCCCGATAACATCAGGACCAATCTGGTTTATTGCCTCCATATCCTCAAACTTGATATTACCTGCAATGGCGCTAATAAGCCCCAGGTCATGGGCAGATTCCACGAATTGCGATAGTTCCTCATTGGTCATGAACTCGAATGTTGAACGACCGTCCTTGATGCCCGTATCCATCATTGCCACATCAGCGCCGTAATCTGCACAAACAGCAGGCAGTTCACGTAACGGGATGGAGTTTATACGTTTATAGTCAGCATAGCCTGAAATAACTACCTTCTTATTAGGGTCATAATCCTTTACAGATCTTACCACATGCTCTACCATATCAATGGCCTGTTCCGTGGTCTGGATATCATACAATCCTACTTTCACATAGTCAGCACCGGCTACAGCAGCACCCAAGGCTGCAAGGGATGCGGTTCCAGGTTTATAGTTCATATCCCCGATAGTTGCACTGACCGGGGTCTTAGGGTCCATTGCTTCTTTGACTGAACGAATGACCCACGGGAAATTTGCACCAAGACTTCCCTCTTTCGGGTTCTTGACATCTATGAAGTCTGCTCCACCGTTGTAAGCGGCCTTAGCTTCCTCGAGATTGATGGGACTTACCAGTAATTTCATATACTTATACCTCTGATTCGTGAAACAAATACTACCCTATCGTAATATATATGTTGCGATAATAATCCAACTGGAATTCTGCTAATGTTGTCAATTGTCCTTCATTCAATTCATAAGACTTTAATATGAATAATATGAATAGCCATATTGACTGATAAAAAAAGTGATAAGAATAACCGATTTTTAAGTTTTTACCAAGATTCCATGTTTAGAATAATATTTGTCCTGGATATTTTAAACGGAAAGGTAGTGCATGCCGTAAAAGGGGAACGGGAAAAATACGGTCCGATACATAATTTCAGTAAGGTCTGTGAATCTTCAGATCCCCTGCAGGTCGTGGATGATCTTTCACCAAAGGAGCTCTATATAGCAGACCTGAACAGGCTGGAGGGTAGTGGAAATAATGACGAAGTTGTCAAACAATTGGGTTGGAAGACCAGTTTAATGCTTGACTGTGGGGCATCTACTATGGATGATATACACCTTGGCCAGGAGCTGGCAGGCTCCGTAATCCTGGGAACAGAAACTGCAACCCTTGAGTTGGTGGAAAGCGCATCAAACTTTTACCCCAGGTCTATAAACATGAGCATTGATATTAAGGACGGCAACATCCTCACCAATGAACCGACTTTTAATATCCCGCCCATTGACCTGATTAAGATGCTGAATGGATATGATATTAATGACCTGGTCATACTTGAACTGAGCAAGGTAGGGACATCAAGCGGTATTAATACAGAGTTCTTGGAGCAGGTTGTGGATCATTCGAACCATAACATTCTACTGGGCGGCGGTATCAAGGATATGGATGATATCAGCCACCTGAAGGATATTGGCCTGGCAGGTGTGCTGGTGGCCACTTCGGTGCATAACGGTGCGCTGCCCCTGGATATGATCAGGTAGGTCAGGCTTTTAAGCGCAGAATAAGTTCCTCAGGGTCCAGTAATTCCTGCTTGCCCGATTCCATGTCTTTCAGTGCCACCTTACCCTGTGCCACTTCGTCCTCGCCGACTATCACGGCCCACCTGGCCCTGACGGTATTGGCAAATTTTAACTGGGCGCTAAAACTCCTACCCATAACGTCCACGTCTACAATTATATGGTCACGCAGGGAGTCGGCGATGCGTATACCTTCTTTTCGGGTCTCGTCAAAGCAGACCACAACGGCCCGATCTTCAGCGGGAGGCTCTGTTGTGCACACTTCCATTACCCTGTCAAACCCGAGGGCAAAGCCTGTGGATTCCACTTCCTTCCCGCCGAACAGGTGGGCCAGCCTGTACGACCCGCCGCCGCAGACCTGGTTCTGTGCTCCCAGGTTGCTGCTGTATATCTCAAAGACCATGCCTGTGTAATAGTCCAGGCCCCTGGCAATGCCGAAGTTGACTGTGTAGTCGAGGCCGTGGGTGTCCAGCAGCTCCAGCAGAGTCTGGAATGTTTCCAGCTCTTCTATGTCGCCCAGAAGTGCTTTTGCTTCATCCACCGCACTGCTGCCGGTGAGTCCTATGAGTTCGAAGAGTTTTTCCCTCATCTCGATATCGGCATCGATTTGTTCAAGGTAGTCCTCCAGACCCTTGTCGTCCTTTTTATCCACAAGGCGCATTATCTGCCCCTGGGTTTCGGTGTCCAGCCCCTCGAACAGGGTCCTGATTATGCCAAGGTGTCCGACATGCAGTTCGCCATCCACGCCTGCCTCGTGGAGCATCCGGCAGGCCAGGGCTATGACCTCGGCATCGGCTTCGGGCCTGGGACTGCCTATGATTTCGGCACCGAACTGCCAGAATTCCCTGAACCTGCCTTTCT
>JAIWAT010000124.1:0-3851 GCA_048634225.1 Anaerolineales bacterium
GAAAAGATAATATTTCTAAGGCATGAATTCGAGTCTATAAAATCACAATATGACGATCCACGTGTGAATATGAGCCTTGAACGTATCAGTGCTATCCAGGCAAGTGTTGCTAAACTCAGGGAAATTAATGAGTCCCTGAAGACTGATGCAGCTATAATAAAGAATACCGAATATACCGAATCGATCAATATCCCTCCCACCACTACACCAAGTTCGATCAAACCGGAAACAGATCCCTCAGAAATTGCCACAGAAATGAAGTCAAACGACCTGGAAGATCGGGTGGGCATAAAAACATCTGACGAGATATTCTATGAGAATATCCTTAAAGAATTTGATATGCATGAGATGAGTGATATTATTAAAGAAGCAAGAGAATTGCGTAAATCAATTAATATCCGGAAAAAGGATTGAAATATTTCATGGATTTAAACCACCTACTTGAAAAATTAAAAAACGGGGACATCGAAGTTGACGAAGCCAGCAAACAGATCAGGCTCGGTAACATCCACACATTGAGCGAAATATCCAACATCGACCCCTACCGGATGAAACGTACAGGCATACCTGAAGCTATCTTTTCAGAAGGAAAGAACCCGGATGACCTGGTCCATATTGCCATGGAACATCTCAAACATGAAGGCAGGGCCATACTCACCAGGGTCTCGGACGAACAGCTTACAGTGCTTGAACAAAAACACACAGTTGAATGGAACAAGTATGCCAGGATCGCCATTCTCAGGTCAGACGGTTTCCAGGTCGATAAGACCGGTGGTGCCATTGGCATAATCACAGCAGGCACTGTGGACGTACCAGTTGCAGAAGAAGCAAGGATCATTGCACAGGAGATGGGTGTGACCGTACATACCATCTATGATGTAGGGGCTGCCGGTATCCACAGGTTGTTCCCTCCCCTGGAGGACATAATAGAGAAAGGCGTTGATGCAATTGTGGTGGCAGCCGGCAGGGAGGGGACACTTCCCACCATAGTATCCGGCATAGTGGATGTACCTGTAATAGGGCTGCCGGTATCATCAGGATACGGTGCAGGCGGCAGCGGGACGGCAGCACTGCATACTATGCTGCAATCATGTTCAGTGTTGAGCGTGGTTAATATCGATGCAGGATTCGTGGCCGGAGCATTTGCTGCCCGGATTGCCAATGTAGTGGCAGCAGCCCGTAAAAACCCATTGGTCATCGGTTAAGGAGTTTAACAGAGTATGTATGTATTATTTTCCAAGAGACCAATGATTTTATACGATTTTCAAATTTAATTTAAATTGAACACGGATGACACGGATTTGACGGATTTTCACGGATTTATTTATTTATTATCCGTGCACATCCGTGTCATCCGTGCAATCCGTGTTCCATTACAATATTACTCCTAACCAATGACACATGCGTAAAAACCAGGTTTAGACCCGGCGTGGTCACTGTACATTACTTTTCCCTTACCTCATCGTACCCGATCTCTTCCTTGGTCAGGTAACATGCAGGGTCGTCTGCCCATACATTATCATAGATAGCCTCTGCCCGGACACGGAAATTTGCGTTACAGATATCCAGCCATTTACATCTTGCACATCTGTCAGCATTGGCTTTTATCAGGGCTTTGCGGTCCTTGAGACCAGCCATAAGCTCGTCACTGGTATCCATCCATATTTCGCTAAAGGGTCTCTCCTTCACATTACCAAAAGAATAATGCCTCCAGAACTGGTCAGCATGGACCGAACCGTCCCATGATACACACCCGATACCGATTCCAGTGGAGTTGCCCTGGTTCATCATTAGCAGTTCATACACCTCGGCGGCACGTTCGGGGTCCTCTTCCAGGAGGCGGAAATAAACATAAGGCCCGTCACAGTGGTTGTCAACAGTAAGCACTTCCATGGGGAAGCCTTTGTCATGCATCTCCTTTGTCCTGTCCATGATAAGGTCCACCACTCGACGGCTCTCTTCATGGGACAGGTCTTCTTCCACCAGTTTCGAGCCTCTGCCGGAATATACTAAGTGGTAAAAGCAGACCCTGGGTATGCCCTCTTTTTCAAGCAGGTCGAAAATAGCAGGAATATCCTGTGCGTTCTTCTTGTTGATAGTGAACCGCAGACCCACCTTGATGCCCTCTTTCTTGCAGTTGCGCATACCCTGCAGTGCAGCATCAAAAGCACCGGGCACGCCCCTGAACATATCATTTGTCTCCCTCATCCCGTCCAGTGAAACTCCCACATACGACAGGCCGATATCCTTTAAGACCTTAGCCATCTTCTCATCAATAAGGGTGCCGTTGGTAGAGATCACAGCGCGCATTCCCTTATCCCTTGCATACATGGCAAGTTCGGGGAGGTCTTTTCGCATAGTGGGTTCTCCGCCTGAGAATAAAATAACAGGCGAGCCGAATTGGGCCAGGTCATCGATGAGTTCCTTGCCCTGTTGGGTGGTCAGTTCATCCTTATACTCGATATCCCTGGACTGGGCATAGCAGTGAATACACTTCAGGTTGCAGCGCCTGCCCATGTTCCAGACCACTACTGGTTTCTTATCCTTTGAGAACTGCAGCAGATGGGAAGGAAGTTTACTGGAATCCCGCTCGTATCTAAGTGCATCAGAAGGCTCAACTGTCCCGCAATAAAGTTTTGAAATGCCTATCATCTATCTATATACTCCATATCGTTATTTACACACTCTTGTAATTAATGGTTGCAGACAATATCTCCCGCTGTTCATCAAAAGTGATCTCAACAGAAGACGCGTTATCATCAAGGTATTTTTCAACATGGAATGTAACACCATTCTTGACATGTTTGATGTCCCTGGCAATAACCTTATCCACTGCCGCAATATCAAGTTGCTGGCAGCAGCCTCCACCGGTTACGAACAAGCGTGCTGCCGGTGAATTTGCCCTCTCCAGTTCAGCTTTTATGAATGTTATAGCTTTATCGTCTACAATAAGTTCAGTCATGATCAATACCAAATTCCTTTTTTACTTCATGTATCAATGCTTTAAAGGTATATTCACCTGAAACGATTGTAACCTGGATTTTATACATATTTAATGTATTGGCAGTTGGATGTCCGATAGCTGCCACTACCATGCCTTCACTATTAAGGACCTGTATGACCGTATCCCTTACTCCCATCTGCGATGCCAGGTCAAGGAAATTCCTGACCATCATAGAGCTGGTGAACACCACAGCATCCACAGTTCCATCCAGGATCGCCTGTATCAGTTCTTCCTGTGCACTACTCCTTGCAGGTCTGGCTATCTCATACACCTGGGTCTCGAAAACTTCAGCGCCGGCTGCTTTTAGTCCATCTATCAATACATGCGCACCGTGTGAACTCCTGGCAATATCCACCACTTTTCCCTTTCCTTTATGCCTGATGGCTTCCACCAGTCCTTTTGAACTGTACGATTCAGGCATGAACGATATCTCAATTCCCTGCTCATTGGCTGCTTCTTTTGTCTTGGGACCTATGGCAATGGTGGTCAGGCGGTTCAAGGCATTAATGAAAACATCCCGGTCCGGCACCTTGTCCAGCGTGTGGTCTATGCCGTTGGCACTGGTAAATATCACAATATCAGACTTTCCCCCAAGCACCCGGGAGACAAAACCGTCAAAATGTTCATCCTTTTTACCAAGTATCTCTATCATGGGAGCGGATATTACCTCAAATCCGGCCTGCCTGCATATCTCTACTGAATCCTGTTCGTAGCGAGCAGGCCGCATTATGGCAATTGTGGGTTTGGGTTTATTGTTTATACTTGTCATGATACCCTTCTACTGAATCTATCCAATCTATCCGATTTCACCCAGCTCATCATGCAGGGTGACCACGCCGCCTATTAT
>JAIWAT010000125.1:0-3712 GCA_048634225.1 Anaerolineales bacterium
CAGGGCCGGTCATTATTTTTTAAAAATTAAAAAAAGTGCGGATCTATAATCCGCTGATACCGTATGATTCCATGATGACCTCTGCATTCAGGTGGCCTGAGTGATAGGTCTTACCTGTATCAAGGTCGTTCACCGTGACCTCCGCAGGAGCGAAGATGTTGGCATCGATCTTGTAGAAATCATAGCCTGCATCCTTGAATGTCTTGAAGAAGGGTTTACCGTAATCGGATGACGTGGAAGATGGTACCTGCTTGAACAGCTCCTCATCGAATCCGCGTGTGGTCAGCACAATGGAACCGTAATAAATGACACTGTCATTGGTGCATCCCATAGCCTTCAGGTCATCCTTGACCACAGGTGCAATGGGTGCAGTACCGGTCCCACATATGATCTGGGTGGTATCGAACCCAAGTTCATTGAGCTTGAAGATACCGGTCTCCACAACCCTGCCGGAAACCTGGACCGAGCCAACGATACTGGCAGTTGGTGCTACCAGTGCTACAGTGTTCTCCACTGGCACATTACATTCATCAGCAATAAACTGCATGACCTTTTCATCTGGAATTGCATTGGACTCCAGGGCAATGACAGTAGAATCAAATTCATCTTCATACTGTATTCTCTCATATGTGTGCTTTGGCTTTAGTGAAAGTGCCCGTGCCGGGCCTGAGCCCATGGCAAAATACTTGTCAACACTGACCTGCCATCCAGCTTTCTGCGCACCAAGGCAGGATACCGAAGGATGATCGGTGGTTATATCAATGAAGGCCAGTGGGATATCGCCCACTTTATGCACAGTGATACTTGAACTGTTCAAACCTCCCATACAGATATCTGTAAACATCAATCCCGCATCATAACTGCCGCTTACGTTTACGCCGCAGTCGATGACATTTGCACCATTCTTCAGTTCAACGGTCTTAATCTTGAGCTCTTCAGCCCAATCCATCATTTCTTCTGCAATTTCGAGTCCCTTTTCATTAACACTTAACATCCAATCACCTACAATAGTGAATTAATTTCAATCGTAAGATTAGGATATAAGGTTTTTGAAATGCATCTGCCAGGAAAAAGAACATTATGGACGATACATAAAGAACAGTGTATCATCATTTTCGTTAACAACTGAAAAACCGTGTTTTTGATATAGGTTGATAGCCTCAATAAGGGTTCTGTCAGTTTTCAATGTGACCACATGATAATGGATTCTGGCAAATTCAAGTGCCTTTAAGAATAACTCCTCACCAAAACCCCGGCCCCTGAACTTTTGTTTCACATAAATTCGTTTTATCTCACACTTTTTTGAATTTATCCTGCGAACCGCACCTGTCCCCACCACAACACCGTTAATGGTCCCTATATAGAACATACCGCCATTGTCAATGTAGTATCCGCAAATATCATCAAGGTCAGAATCCTTTGCCTGATCATACACGAATCCTTCCCCTTCAAGCACACCCAGGACAAACTGCCTCACCTCGCCGGCCCGGTCAGGTGTGAACACCTCTATCCTCACGGCAGGTATTCTCCCGGGTCGTTCAGGAAGTCCATTGCGATAATGGCCAGCATCCTGGTACCATCCACCAGCACGGTCTCATCGATGTCGAACCTGCTGGAATGGTTGCCTTCAGTAATACCCTTTTCTTCGTTCCTTATCCCCAGGCCGATGTAGACACCTGGTATCTCCTGAAGGTAACGGGCAAAATCCTCTGCCCCGAAAAAGGGTTCGATATCATCACCCACTGCCGGGAAATGCTCTTTAAGGAGCTTCAATACCTTATTTGAGAACACCGGGTCATTAACCAGGACAGGATACCCGTGCTCTATATCAAGTTCATAGGTAGGCAGTCCAGGGAAATCCTGATTGGCATACATATCCATCAGTTCATCAAGGACCTGTCTTATAATATCCTCAATGTCCTGTGTATCCCTGTTGTCAAAGGTACGGAAACTCCCCATCACATCCACTTCATCAGGTGTCCTGTTGAACTGGGAACCACCAGCTATCTTGCCAAAACCCAAAATGAACCTGTCTTGCGGTATCTTCATCCTGATCCTATCACGGATACACCCAATAAACCCGGCAGCAATTGCAATCGGGTCAATAACAAGCTCCGGACTGAGATGATGCCCGCCTTTGCCTGTAATCTTTATTTTTATGATATTTGATGTGGCTAAGAACGGCCCGGGCCTGAACTTTATCTCACCAGAATCTATGTTGCTAAAAACGTGCAGCCCCACTATTGCATCCACACCATCAAGGCCGCCGTCCCTGATAACATCAAGTGCGCCCCCGGGAGGCTGCTCTTCACCGGGCTGGAATATTAATTTGACAGAACCAGGGAAACTATCCTTTTGCCGTATAAGAAGCCTGGCAGCCCCCAGCACCATTGCCATGTGGGCATCGTGCCCGCAGGCGTGCATAAAACCCGGGTGCTGTGAAATATATTCACTGTTAAACTGTGTCGGCTCCTCGACTACCTCAAGTCCGTCCATATCCGTACGTAGTGCGATGCATTTCCCGGGACCGCTTCCCTGTATTGTGGCAATAACACCGGTTGTTGCAATAAACTCTCCCTCAAGCCCTATCTTCTCCAGAAGCTCCATCACTGCTTCCTGTGTCTTGAACTCATGGAAACTTAACTCTGGTATCCTGTGCAACCGACGCCGTATCTCAATTATCCGGTCCCCGACCCCTTCATCGTCTGTCAAGTACATATAATCCCTGTTCATTCATTTAATCCCTGTTCATTTATCTATAGTCAAAAAGCAAACAATTCAAACTAATCTTTGCGGACTTTGCGCTCTTTGCGGTGACCAAAATCATACACCGCAAAGGACGCAAAGAACGCAAAGTGTTCAGGATATATGTCAAAGATATTATGTTCTTGACTATAATCCCTGTTCATTCATCTGAAATAAACTGGCTCAGTCTTCTTATAGCATTCTGTTTGTCCTTTTCACCCAGCCTGGCGGATTCCACTGCATCCTTCAGGGTGCTGATACTCTTATCATACGTGTCCCTGTCCACAGGAAACGGGAATCCATCCTTCCCGCCGTGGGCGAAACTGTATTTCACAGGGTCGCGCCAGCTTGGCCGTGTACCGTAAACAAGGTCTGAAACCAGTGCCAGTGCGCGTATCTTTTGCGGCCCCATGCCCCTTAGCGAGACAAGTTCCTCATAGGATGAAGGCTGGAGTTCGTAGGCTTCCTTTAGTACCTTCATCCCCTTCTCTGTGATATCCATATCTATGATATGATGGCGGGGCGGCAGTGACAGTTCATCCACCCTTCTACCTCTGATATCATCTAACCTGCTACCTGTGAAATCGTCCAGCCTTGTCTGGTTCTTTTTGCCGAAATACTGTCTCAGGTGTTCGGGACCGTCCAGTATCAGGTCAAGGCTTACTTCCTGTGTATTATAACTCTCCCTTGCTGTCATGTCCAGCACATCAGGTTTGATATCATCAGATGCTATGCCGGAATGCGGCTCTTCCACAAAACTTTTCACTCCTTCTGATAACCACTGGTACCGCCTGGCATATGAATCGTTCATACCCTGCTGGATAACGGTCCAGTCTCCTTTCTCGTCAAATACCAGGCAGTGGTGGTACAGGTTGTAATCATCCTGTATCAGGCTGTTATCAACCTTTGCGCTCATCCTGCTTGAGTACTTGAGCTGCTCGATATCCGGGGTTGAAAGACTGAATAC
>JAIWAT010000126.1:0-3605 GCA_048634225.1 Anaerolineales bacterium
AGCTGTTGTCCAACAAAGTGTGGTGTATAATTGCCCTGACAGCTTCGGCAGTAAGGGGACTGCCGTTATGGATCAATTCATCATCACTGACCCGGGCACTTCTAATAATTTCAATAGCCTGCGCCACAGCTTGTTCACAGGTTCGCTGGACCGCTGTAATGGCCTGGATCTCGGATTCAGTCTTATTTTCCCTCAACCTTGCAATAGGGCTCTTAACGCTTGTGATATTGAAACCCTCAGCCGTTAGGCATTCACCAAAGAACAGCGGAAAGTCCCTGGGCACTGCAATGGTGCTGCACCTTTCTTCTTTAAGCAGCCTGGCCAGCACTTTGCAGTAGGCCACACCACTGTCCTTGTGCCACTTCAATTCATCCATGAGTTCGTAATCGGAGGTGGACCTGACATCGTTTATCCCGGATTCCTTTTCTGCCCTGCCTTTTTCCATACTTGATACCAGCAGGATATCCCCTCCGGCATACAGGTATGTGAAAGCATCGGGTGCCAGGAACCTGGTGGCATAATACATATCCGGGCTGCGGTGGCTGTCGGTATGCAGCAGGTAGGCATCAAAACCGTTCTGCTGTAAAAAATCTTCAAGTTCCATGATATCCCTGCATATTGTTCATTAACCCCCTGGCAGCCAGTACGCCAGTAGCTGCCGCATTGATAATATCCCTGGACAGTCCTGCCCCGTCCCCGGCAGCATACAGCCCTTCGATATTGGTCATCATGTTACTGTCCACGTCCAGGTGCATGGAATAGAACTTGATCTCTGGTGCGTACAGCAGCGTGGAATCCGAGGCCACGCCGGGTATGATCTGGTTCAGCACTTCCAGCCCCTCGATGATATCCATCACGATACGGTGGGGCATTGCCATACTGATATCCCCGGGTGTTACGTCTTTTAATGTATTATCAACCGGGTTGCGGTGAATGCGATCCTCGGTAGAGCGCCGGCCCCGCCGCAGGTCACCCATACGCTGTAAGACTGGTCTGCCCCCGCCAATGGTGGTTGCCAGTTTGGCGACTGAGCGGCCGTACATGGTAGTGTTTTCCATGGGGTGGGTGAGCTCTATCCTTACCAGGAATGCGAAGTTGGTATTGTCTGAGCTGGCATCCTTCATGGAGTGTCCGTTGGTGGCGATGAACCCCTCGTATTCTTCCCTGACTACAAACCCGTGGTGGTTGGTGCAGAATGTCCTGACAAAGTCGTCGTATTTCCTTGTGTGAATATGGAATTTGGGGTCACGGTTGATCCTGGTGACCGGGTCCATGATTATAGCAGGCACTTCCACCCTGACCCCTATATCGATACCTGCATAACTGGCATCGATCCCGTGGTGCTTCACCATCTCGTCAACCCAGGAAGCCCCGATACGACCAGGGGCCAGGATGACGGCTTTCCCTTCAACACGGCTGCCGTCCTTTAATACTACCCCGGTACACCTGCTGTTACTGACAACGAGGTCGGTGACGGTTGTTTCCAGCATGAAGGTCATCCCGGAAGCGGCAAGGTCGGTCTTGAACTTATCTATCAACCGGGGCGCCCGGTCCGATCCGATATGGCGCTGGGGGATGTCAATGAAACTGGCACCTGCAGATGCAGCCCTGCGTTTCAGGGCTTCGACCTCGGTGCCCGATGGCCTGTTCAGTTCATCGGGAGCGCCGTATTGCAGGAATATCCTGTCCACATAATCTACCAGTTCCCAGGCGGCTTCGGGTTCACTGGTAAACTGGGCCAGGTCGCCGCCGATATCGGGGCGCAGGTTCAGGGTGCCGTCGCTGAAGGTTCCGGCACCGCCCACACCGCACATGATGTCGCAGGGTTCGCAGTGTGTGCACCTGCTGGCCAGCCCCATACTGCACCTGCGCTGGGAAATATCCCGTCCCTGCTCGATAATAAGTACGGAAAAACCACTTCCCACCAGTTCGTGTGCTGCGAACATGCCGGCCGGTCCGGCTCCAACTATGATTATATCATAGGTTTTATCAGACGTTTCATCATACATCTTATCAGACGTCTTATTCAAGACAGTACCTCTTCAAGTTTATCATGCTTCACTGCCTTCTTGATCTCCCTGGCTATCCTGCGGCCTGTGGAGAAGTTGGGACCTATCAGGTCAGAGTAGGGTGAACCTGACATATACAGGTTGGTGCCTGCAACGATGCGTGCAGATATTTCGAAGATGCGGAACTCCAGTTCATCTGTGCACACGGTCTCAAGGCAGAACGGCCCTATCATGCCGCCGAACAGGTCAAGGGAACTTTCCACTACCTGTTCGCCCAGTTCAAATATCTTGGGCAGCAGGGACTCGCGCGCCACGAGGGGTACGTTGCCTGTTACTACGAAGGTGGGATATACACCCGCATCCTCCAGTTCACGGGGCGAGCCCAGCCTGAATATCTCATCGGCATTGGATTCCACACGCCGGTCCATGCTCATAAGCTCAAGGGTGCCCTTGCTCAGTGTGTATCCTTCTGTGGGTAAGGGTGAGTAGAAGTAGTGCAGGTAGTAGCGGGTGCCCACTATGAATTCCTGGATTGTGTAGGGCTGGGACTCGTCCAGTCTCGCATAGAACTCTGACTTGTTCTTGGCTACAAAGAAGCCCCGGCCGCCTTTAGCACCATGGTACTTGACCATGACAGGGGATTTGATATCCTTTGGATCATCGATCTTTTTTGGCATTGATATGCCTGCGCCTTCCAGCCAGTGGCGTTCCTTGTCCCGGTCCGATTCCCATTCCAGTACGTGCCGGTTGCCGAAGGTGGGCAGTTCCAGGTCCATGAATTTTTCATGCCCCAGGTATTCCACGAATGAACCGGTGGGGATGATTATGGCGTTTTTCTCTGCAAGTTCCTGGGCTTTGTTCAGGATATCGGCATAGCTGTCAACGATCAGGAACTCATCAGGTTTTGCAAGGGGAAAAGCGTCATAGAATTTAGGGGGTTTACCGATGGAGATGCCGATGGTCTTTAAGCCTTCCTTGCGTGCCCCGTCGAATAATTGAAGGCTGGTGTGACTTGTGACTGTGGCAATGGTTAGGTTGTCCCGGTCGTATCCTGAGAGGATCTTTGCGATAGTGGGACTCATGATTGAGTTGTTTGTTTGTGCCATTAAACATAATTGTTTAAGGAAGTATTTAAGGTTGGGGGATTTGAGCCCTATGGCGTCAATCTAGCGTCTGAAAATAACACCCATTTTTGCCATATTATCCCCTATGTCAAAGGATATCTCTAATGCGGCATCTGAAGTTTTCCCAAAGGTGCTGCATCAGATATGCCATTCTCATTATGTTCGAAACCTTGGTGATAAAAACAACTTTTCACGACACCTTAAAGTTCTAAGAATTTCCAACACACGAAGTTAACATCTTAATTGTTCCATTATCAACTGAAAACCTTTGACCCTGAGATCAACATTGCAGGCGTAATACTGAACAATATCGGCGGGGCCAGGCATTCGCGTAAGGCCAGGGAGGCCATAGAGACATACACAGAAACCCCGGTCATAGGCGAGGTGAAACGCGACGAATCCATGAATATAAGTATGCGTCACCTGGGGCTCATTCCTGTAATGGAGGGGCGGAGCAAGCTGGATGATTTTG
>JAIWAT010000127.1:0-3536 GCA_048634225.1 Anaerolineales bacterium
ACCGGCACAGTCGCCTACATTGTCGCCCACATTATCTGCAATGACACCTGCATTTCTGGGGTCATCCTCAGGAATACCGGCCTCTACTTTACCTACCAGGTCCGCACCCACATCGGCTGCCTTGGTAAATATACCGCCGCCAACCCTGGCGAACAGGCTGATGAGGCTGGCCCCGAACCCGAAGCCTATGACCATGTCAACGCTTTCGGGTTTGGCACCGAACAGGATGAAGAATCCGCTGGTACCCAGCAGTGCCAGGCCAACCACGGCCATACCTGTGACCGCGCCGCCCTTAAAGGCTACGTCCATGGCCTCTTTGAGGCCTTCTTTGGCCTTGTTTGCGGTCCTGACGTTGGCCCTGACCGAGACGTTCATACCTATGTATCCGGCCAGTGCCGAACTTACGGCCCCGGCCAGGAACCCTATTGTGGTCTTCATGTTCAAACTGTTTTCTTTTGGCAGTGCTATGAAAATGATAACTGCCAGTATCACTGCCACAATGGCAATGGTCTTGTACTGGCGGTTCAGGTACGCCATTGCACCTTCCTGTATAGCGCCTGATATCTCTTGCATTTCTGGTGTGCCGGGGTCGTTCTTGAGTACGCTCTTAGCAAAAATACCGGCAAATACCAGACTTAATAATCCTGCCAGGGGGGCAAGATATAACAATGTTGATGAATCCATTAAATTCCTCCTTTTTCATAAGTGTTATTGGATATATCCCTCTATTGATTCTGGTTATTCTTAATTATTAAAAATTTTAGCATTGGCTAAATCCGGCCTTTTAAAGGCTTACATATATTAAAAGATTAACGGATTCCCATTAGTCTGCCACTATAGCATCAATAAGCCGTTGGATTGCATCTCAAAGTTTTCTAAACTATTCCGGATAATAGTAAAAATATTAGAATCGTTGTGCTTAAGTCTAATAATTCGACAGCGTCGTTCAGAATAAAACCGTTCTTTTTCATTTCCTAAACTCCCAAATGACGATAGGCTTCTGTCCTTGCTGTAACTCACAAAACACATTTATCTTCATGCCATATATGTCCTGATATGAACACCCAATTATTCCCCACCGACCTCTCCACACCCTCACTGCTGCGCGCACAGGAAATTGTCAGGCAGCGGGCCGTCCTGCACAACGATCATGCTGCACCCCGCTTCGTGGCAGGCGTGGACCAGGCGTTCATGGGAGATGTCATTATCTCAGGCATTGTTGTGATTGATTATGAATCCCTGGATGTGGTTGAGGAGGTATACCATACAGGCACTGTGGAGTATCCATACATCCCCACCTTCCTGTCCTTCAGGGAGGGACCGGCCATTGTATCTGCCTATGGGAAACTTCAGCACACACCCGACATCCTGATGGTGGACGGCTGCGGCATCAACCACCCCAGGGGCGCGGGCCTTGCCACCCACATTGGCGTTGCGCTGGATGTCCCAACCATAGGGGTGGCCAAGAACATCCTGTGCGGAAAAGGCGATGAACCTGTGGAAGTAGGTGATGTCAGCCAGCTGGTCTTTGAAAGCAGACAGGTGGGCTGGCTTATCAAATCCTGCCGCCGGTGTCGTCCCATCGTGGTGGCACCCGGGCACAGGGTTAGCATGGACGGGGCGCTGGAGATAACAAAGCATATGCTGCGAGGACATAAACTACCCGAGCCCTGCCTGCTGGCACACAAATTTGTGAACAATATAAAGAAAATATAATTAACCATTAAAACATCCAATCACACTGATATCATGGAAAACGACCCTGACCACAGGTACAAATGGCGCGCCATGTTGGTGGTCTCCATTGGAATATTCATGGCTACCCTTGATGCCAGTATTGTAAATATCGCATTACCTACCCTGTCAAGCTATTTCAACACCGATATAGCCACCATAGAATGGGTAATACTCTCATACCTGCTGACCATTACCACCCTGCTGCTAACCCTGGGCCGGCTTTCAGATATGTACGGCCGCAAACCCATGTTCCTGGCAGGTCTGTTAATATTTACCCTGGGGTCAGGGCTGTGCAGCCTGTCTGCATCTGCAGGTCAATTGATTGCCTTTCGTGTAGTGCAGGGGCTGGGTGCTGCCATGTTAATAGCCAATAGTACTGCCATCATCACAGCCGTGTTTCCACATACCGAGCGGGGCAAAGCACTGGGACTGGTGGGTACGGTTGTCAGTATTGGTTCTATGACAGGCCCGGTCCTGGGTGGTTTTTTAATCGACTGGATGGGGTGGCAAAGTATATTCTACATCAACATTCCAGTTGGCCTGCTGGGAACAGTGTATGCTTGGAAGACCCTGAAACCCGACCAGGTTCATAGCGGCCAGAAATTCGATATCCTGGGAGCCATCCTCATGTTCCTGAGCCTTATTTCGCTGGTGCTGGTAATCACCAGGGGACAGGCACTGGGCTGGGATTCGCCCACAATAATTGGTCTATCCATACTGTTTGCCGTCTTTTTAGCTGGGTTCGTAATAGTGGAAAAAAGGGCAGACCAGCCCATGGTGGAGTTGTCGCTGTTCAGGAACAGGCCGTTCTCGGCATCGAATCTCAGCACTTTTTTGAGCTTCATTGCCATGTTTGCAGTGATCCTTCTCATGCCCTTTTACATGGAAGAAATACTGGGATACAGTCCCAAGCTTGTGGGAATGGCGTTTATAGCTGTTCCGCTGGTCATGGCACTGGTGGCACCTGTAAGCGGCTGGATATCTGACAGGACTAATTCATTTTTGCTCAGCAGCCTGGGTATGGCTGTTGCCTGCCTGGCCCTGTTCCTGCTTGGTAACCTGGACCAGGATGCTACCTTTATTGATATAGTGATCAGGATGGGAATGATAGGCTTGGGCATGGGCCTGTTCCAGTCACCCAACAACAGCATTGTTATGGGTTCTGTACCGAAAAACAGGCTTGGGATTGCCGGTGGGATGCTCGGGATGGTGCGCAATCTTGGTATGGTCACAGGTATAGCCATATCAGGGGCCGTGTTCACCAGCGGCCTTCAGTCCAACCAGGCTGCGGGATTGGTATATGAAGCGGCCTTCCTTGGCGGCTTCCACGATGCATTCATGGTGGCTGCGGTAATATGTTCGGTTGGGGTTATCACTTCACTGATGCGGGGTAAAAGGGGAAAGATAACCTGATGAGTTACATCGATGATAGGGGATTTATCTGGATAAGAGCTCAACATTTGCTCTGACCCGAAAGGGTGCTGACTTGCTGCTGGTGTTTCACGGTAAAAAAGGAGGTATACTTGTGAATGTACGAAATTCAACGACGTCAAACTGCGAGAAGCGTACAGACAGAGACCTGGCATGTCAATGGAATTCTATTGACTGGTAAAAAGTAAGGGCTTATGTTAACAGAACTATTTTATGTGTACATAACTCCTGCATTAAGTGTTGATATTGATGGTTCAGTATTTTACATCTTTATATGTATTTAAGTTCCGGCACACCATTATCCAATATCACATAAGAAGCACTATCAACGAAATCGCCGCAGTCTATTATATGGTCCTGAATAACCG
>JAIWAT010000128.1:0-3487 GCA_048634225.1 Anaerolineales bacterium
AACGGGTTTATGAAATCACTCTCTCACAACGTCCAGGGACTTTATCTTAAGAAAGTCCTTGTCAAAGGTCGCAATTCTTTGGATATTTCCCAGTTCCATACAAGCTAAAATGGATGCATCCACAAAACTGAAATTAGTATTTCCCTGCTCCCTGAAAATCTCCCATGCCCTCTCAAATACATCGCTGGCCTTCACGATTTCAATTTCCCTGGCATCGAGCAGTACATTTCCCACCTCGACTGCAGCATCCAGGTTTATTTTAAGCGCAAGGACTGTAGTAACTTCTGACAAAATAAATTCGGAAATAACTGCTTTACCATATTTCCCCTTGCTGATATGATGAAAGATATCCAGGGCTTTTTCATGATTTATATCATCAGCATTTTTATAGGCAATAATGACACTGGAGTCAAGGAATATCAAGCAATCTCCTCTTTATACAGTATCTCATCGATCTCTTCGCTCAAATGCCGGTATTGTTTGCCAATGTGCTCCGGTCTGATCTCAAGGATGCTCTTGTGCTTTTTCGGCTCAATATTCAACCACGTCTTGACAGCCCTGTTGATAGCTTCCCCGATGGTAATACCTTCAACTGAGGCTTTTGCTTTCAATTTATTGTATATGAAAGGATCAATATTCCGGATAGTTGTATCCATATGTAACACATGTGTTGCGAAATAATATATAATTTTTCACGTAAACAGCACTTCCGAATAGCCCTGCTGCGGTTGGGTGTGCCATCGCAACATTTGACTTCTCATACCTTGGGTTTTGGAGCCTTTCTGCCCCTCACTTGTTCATCATACTTCCTGAGTCTATCTTTTTCTTCTTTAGAAACTTTAGATTCAGCCATTTTATATTCACCTCTTGTTCAATGTGTTCTGCCTGCCAGTTCTTATTGCGGGCATGTAAACACATTCAAGTTCCACACCCAGTTTCCTATTTAATCCTGGAGGCGAACCTATTATTAGGTTTCAACTAATTGTACATAAATATATGTGATAAATATCAGGATAGTTTCGGTTTCCCTAATAAAATAGACAGTTCCACAATCAATCGCCCAGCATCTCGCTAAGGTTCAATTGCCTGGTATCCTTTTTAACCTGGAAGAAATCACTTGCAGTCCTGGTGACCTGTTCCCTGTATTCAGGGAGTGTATATACCCCCAGTCTCCAGTTATCCATATGCGCCTGCTCCAGGTTGCGTACTATGGGTGATGCCTCGTCCAGCCGGACCATTCTGCCGTTGAACACGATATTTGCCTTCATTTCAGTCATATCCGGCATCCCGGGTATGTCCACCACCACATATTCGGCAGGTACGCCCGCTTCCTCTGCCAGTTCCTGCTCAAGTCGTTTTGGGCTGTTTTGGTAACGCTCCACCACTTCCATGTTTACCGATGCCAGGCTGGCATATAGTGAGCGCTTAAAGAGTTTACGTTCCCGTATCCTTACCATTAGTTCGGCAGCATAACCGCCAGCATCCATCAAACGTGCTTCCAGCATGCCGTCATCCATGGATTGCAGCCCGGCAGTGTCAAGTGCCCCTTCGGAAATGGCAGCCTGGCAGGCTCGCAGCAACATGGTCTCTGCAATCCTGCTTACATGATGGAAATATACTGTAGGGTGCATGAAAAACCTGGACACCAATAAGCTTTCGCAAGCTTGCAGGCCCCCTGGTTCGATCACGAATTTTCCCTCATGGAATTTCAGGGAATGAATGAGTCTTTCCAGGTCTATTACGCCGTAGGCCACACCAGTATAATGAGCGTCCCGCACCAGGTAGTCCATACGGTCCATGTCTATCTCGCTGTTTAGCACACTGCCGATTTTGGTCTCACCCCTGATGTGGGCGGTGATACTGGACGGCTTGATCGAAAACTCATCCAGGATAGCTGCAAGTTCAGGCTGCCTGAGTATGTGGGATATCTCATCATGCCCGCGTCTGGAATATTGCCTGAGCAGGTCCTCGGTGACATGGGAGAACGGACCGTGCCCAATATCGTGCAACAGTGCAGCGACCCTGATCTCATCGGGTGTGTCAAGGTCAATGTGCTCAAGCAACTGGCATGTCAGGTGGTACGTACCCAGGGAGTGCTCGAACCTGGTATGGTTGGCTCCCGGATAGACCAGGTGTGACAGGCCGAGCTGCCGAATCCTGCGCAGCCGCTGCATCTGGGGTGTATCGACAATTGCCAGTGCCAGTTCATCCAGTTCGATATAACCATGAATGGGGTCCCGCACTACCTTCATGGTTAAGGAATTATATTTAAGGTAGATAAACATATGGAAGTTCATATGCATAAACAAGGAAAGTGATGCTTTTTTGCGGGTTCACTACAGGTTGAAAGAGACTATCGTAACACTGGGCGCTGATAAGGAAGAGTATATCGAGATCGCCAGGTCTGCCATCCGGAAACAGCGAAGCCTCCTGGAGGGTTATATCAGCTCGGACCCATTCTTCAGGATCACTCTTGAACCCTATGATGTGCCGGACTCTGCCCCTGATATAGTCCGCAGGATGGCAGGGGCATGCAGTGTAGTAGGCATCGGGCCCATGGGTGCTGTGGCCGGGACCATTGCATGGATGGCTGTGGAGGCCATGGTGGAGGCAGGAGCTACTTATGCCTTTGTGGATAATGGGGGGGATATTGCGCTTTTTACTGACCGGCCCCTGTTAATAGGTATATTTGCCGGCAATTCTTCCATAAAGGACCTGGGGCTTGAAGTGCAGCCAGGTGATGCTATCCAGGGCATATGCACTTCATCGGGTACGGTGGGGCCGTCTATCAGTTTCGGGACTGCCGATGCTGCCCTTGTGGTATCCGGGGATGTGTCGCTGGCGGATGCGGCGGCTACGGCGCTGGGAAATGCTGTACTGGATGAGGGTGAGCTTGAGGTGGCCTTTGATGTGGTCAGGGAGGTGAAGGCCATCCAGGGTGCAATGGTGATCAAGGATGACCGGTTTGCGGTATGGGGAGAACTGCCGAGGCTGGCCAGGGCCAGGATGAAACCTGATTTTATTACACGGGGTTAGGTCGTTTTTCTCCCTGTGATTGTACGTTATCAATACCATTTAAAAAATATTATATATCATGAAGGTAAATACTCCAGTGGAGAAAAAAAATACGCAGTACCATAGCATTATTATATATATATAGGTTTATAATTTTCAATGTTGCCGGGAGTGAGTTGATGTATAATAAATTTACTACTAAAATCCCCAGAATAGAGCTTTCAGAGTTCTGCAAGAAAAATTATATTCGTGTCCTGTCAATTATGGATTCCCCAGGTCAATGGAATGACGTATCGGCTGATCATGTCAATATGCTTGTTGAATTCGAATCGAACCATATACCCGGACTGATCAAATTAGGTAAGATCAAGATTGAGTTGACAGTACTTCTCGGGTACAGTGTGGATGTTTGGACTTCACCTGATCTCAGTCATTGTTTCAGGCAGGAAGTAATAAGCTCTGCAGAACCGCT
>JAIWAT010000129.1:0-3386 GCA_048634225.1 Anaerolineales bacterium
ATTCAGGAACAGGTTCAACATAACCCACAACAGGTTTTTCTTCAGGAGGTGGAACGTAGGAAGTCTCTGCAATAGTATAGCTCTGTTTGGCATAAAGGATCGTATCATGTCTTAGTTCGGTCCATGAAGCCAGTGAGGTGGTCAGTTCCTTATCCTTCCATGCATCTGTTTGCATAAATGTCGGATATCCCTCACCATGATCATCCAGCAGGGGTTTGAGCGTGAATAACCACGACCAGTACAGGTTCCTATTCCACTGGGCAGCATCGAATGAATCAAATTCATCTTCCAGTTGCCCGAACTGGCTATCATAGTACAGATAATTGGAATCATCCATCCCGTCCAGCAGTTCTATCGATCGATCTGACCCGAGCAATGCCATGACATCAAGACCCCTGGGAAATCCTCTTACCGGTCTTCCGGCACCACTGATAACAAGGGTGAACGGCTCCTGGTTGCCCTGATAAATATCTGTATATATACCTACAAGATTTGTGAACATGTATGAGTCAGGGATGAATCTCTGCCCCATCAGCCTGAATCCCTTGGTGTTGTTCAGACACTGGTCTGCCTGCTCTGGTGTAAAAGGAGGTGGAATTTCACATGCTCCTGTCCCGCCGTATATCTTCGGTGAGCTGTACTCTGCCAGTTGGGCTTTTATTTTTCCTATATTCTCTTCATTTAGATCAGCGGGTTCAAATGCCCCTCCAAAAACCGAGTTCAACGCATTGATGTACTCATAAGGTCCAAGATCATCAGATAATCCCACATAAAAGGCAGTTACTGAATATATCCTGTCCCATTTATCCAAAAGTGATTGATCTTCACCGAATTCGGATGCTATCAGGCATGCACTTGTTGTCTGGATTCTGGCATCCTCTACTGAGATGAAACCTTTTTTATCTGACGTGCGGGTTGTTCCCGGTGCTATTGCATCAGAGCCTTTAAGCAGCATGCTCATTCTTCCATACCACATGAACGCTTTAAAATAGTTCTTTAGTTTTTCTGATCTTGTATAGTGCCCTCTCGGAACATACTGGGAATAATCTTCAACATAAATAAAAATAGGTGATTCCACAAATCCCGAATGCTCATCTATTAGTTGAAGTTCTTTTTCAACATCATCTATTACATATGACGGGACCTCAAAACTATACTTCTCAAGATCATCTTTGCTAAAATAAGCATCTGTGCATTCCCATTCGTACTGGTTCGGGCAGAGCTGTTCAGGAACCGGTTTAAGTAGACTCAGACCGACTGAAAAGTATGCAACATTTCTTCTTGCTGCTTCTTTTACATCTGCATCACTGTTCTGGTAGGTCTTAATTGATTCATCCAACAGTTCTTCACTGATCTTCCAGATGGTATCATAGAACTCCCTCTCCTCGATCTGGCGCAGCGTTTCATCGAACTGGATGTGATAAAGATGCAGCAGCGAATCTGTTGTTATAAAGACCGGTACTTCTTCATCCTTCAATATATCATATGGCTGGATAATGTCATCTTCTACGGGATCAAATGGATTTTTTATCACAACAAATCCGTTCTTTTCCAGCAGGTCCAGAGCCTCGCTGCTAAGAGGGATACTCTCAGAGAACGCATCATAGTTTGATATCTGATCTGCTGGTAGAGGTAATTGGTATTGAGGAACCTGTACATTAATATTCAGTGGCTGTAATGAATAATATTTAATAAATTCGGTATTTTCTCCTGTGATATCAGATAGATCGATCAGTTCGGTCTCAATTTGTCCCTGTTGTGTACTATCAGCAGGAGTAGGTTCCTGATCGACACAACCGCTGATGATCAGTGAGAGAGTAATGATTATTAGTAATTCCCGTTTCATATCTTTAATTATGATAATGCTTTGTTCATAAAGGTTATGATGGGGTGACTGAAATAAAAGACTGGAGTGCAGCCAAAATAACGGACAAGTAGTTAAGCAACTTTTACCTTTGGGGTGTACATATGAAACAAAGACGAACATATACACGAGAATTCAACTGAATGTCTTACGGGAATGTGAAAATGGTAAAGAAAAATAATAATAATACTCAAGAAGAACCTCTTGAAAAGCAACTTTGGAAAGCAGCGGACAAACTCAGAAAGAACATTGACGCTGCCGAATACAAACACATAATCCTTGGTTTGATATTTTTAAAATATATCTCTGATGCTTTCGAGGGGCTTTATCAGAAACTGCAGCAAGGCGAAGGTGATTATGCCGGAGCTGACCCTGAAGACAGGGACGAATACAAAGCGGAAAATATCTTTTTTGTTCCTGCGATTGCCCGCTGGTCATATCTGCAATCAAAAGCTAAGCAGCCAGATATTGGGAAAGACGTTGATAACGCAATGGATGCCATTGAAAAAGAGAATCCCTCGCTCAAAGGGGTTTTGCCAAAAGTCTATGCACGGGGCAATCTCGACCCGACAAGTCTTGGCGGTTTGATTGACCTTGTTGGCAACATTGCTCTTGGTAATGCCAAAGCCAGAAGTGCTGATGTTCTCGGTCATGTTTTCGAGTATTTCCTTGGTGAGTTTGCTCTGGCAGAAGGTAAAAAAGGAGGACAGTTCTACACGCCAAGAAGCGTAGTTCAATTACTGGTAGAAATGCTGGAACCCTACAACGGGCGGGTCTTTGACCCCTGCTGTGGTTCCGGCGGTATGTTTGTGCAGTCGGAGAAGTTTGTTACCGACCATCAGGGAAAAGTAAACGACATATCGATTTACGGGCAGGAGAGCAACCAGACCACCTGGCGGCTGGCAAAAATGAACCTCGCCATCAGAAGCATAGATAGTTCACAGGTTAAATGGAACAATGAAGGCTCCTTCCTGAACGATACCCACAAAGATTTAAAAGCGGATTATGTCATAGCCAATCCTCCGTTCAACGACAGCGATTGGAGTGGTGATCTGCTGCGCAAGGATGGGAGATGGAAATATGGTGTTCCGCCAGCCGGAAACGCTAACTATGCCTGGATACAGCACTTTCTCTATCATTTAAATCCAAGCGGTCAGGCAGGTTTTGTTCTGGCCAAAGGATCTTTGACCTCCAAATCGTCCGGTGAGGGTGATATCAGAAAAGAAATTGTGGAGGCACGGCAGGTGGACTGCATAGTGAACCTTCCACCAAAACTGTTCCTGAATACCCAGATACCGGCCAGCCTCTGGTTCCTCAGCAGAAACAAAGCCAATGGGAAGTATCGGAACAGAACCGATGAAATCCTGTTTATTGACGCCCGGAACATGGGGCATCTGATAAACCGCAGAACCCGCGAATTCTCACCAGAAGATATACAGAAGATTGCAGATACCTACCACAACTGGCGCAATCCAGACGGTAATTATGAGGATGTGAAAGGATTCTGCGGTTTATCAGATGC
>JAIWAT010000130.1:0-3371 GCA_048634225.1 Anaerolineales bacterium
GAAGCCATGACTATATCAGAAGCAGGCCGCGCTATTGCAAGAGAGATAGTAGGAGATAATGGTCCTGAGGACAGGATACGCCAGCGCTGTGTGGTAGCCACGGGAGATCCGGCAATCAAGGACCTGCTGGTGTTTGGCAATGACCCGGTTAAAGCCGGGATCTGTGCTATATCTGCAGGTGCGACTATATATACTGATATAAGGATGGTAAAGACAGGCATTATCAAGAAAGGACATAAATGTCAAATAGAGTGCGTACTGGATATAGAAGGTGCTCTGGAACTTGCCCAAAAGTTAGGTATTACCAGGACATCGGCGGGTTTCCTGAGTGCTGCACAAGGTCTTGAGAATTCTATTGTAGTCATTGGAAATGCACCTTCGGCAGCTATTACTGTTTCCCGTATGGTGGAATATGGTATCAAACCTGTCATGATCGTGGCTGTTCCTGTGGGATTTGTGAACGCTGCCGAATCAAAAGAAAAGATAAGAAAAATTGATATACCATCCATAACCTGCACTGGAACCCGGGGGGGTACACCTGTGGCAGTAGCCTGCATTAATGAGATGATAATCATGTCAGGTAAGGTATAGATCCTATGACAAAAGCTGTAATGATCACAGGGACTCATGGCGTGTTGTGTAAAATGGAAGATCTCTGTGGTCGCGCTGGTTTTAATTGCACTTTAAATGTTTGCAGGAAACAGTGAACAAGTGATATCAAAGTCATAGTATTGTATGGGAAGACGTTTGCTTTGAGTCCGTCAGCTAATTTATTTGCAATTTTTACTATATCCTGTCTGATCAAAGTACCTCCCCACTCATTTGGTCCACAACTGTACTTTATTATTAGAAGATGGATTCTTTTTCTATTCTTTAGGTGAAATAAAAACATATTTCCCATCTTTCCTGGGAAACGAATGGACAAGTGTCGATTCATAATAATGCTGTTGGAATGCGTTCCCCCAAAAACTAAGCCCCTCTTCTATCAAACGTTCATACTGGGCCAATACAACACTTTCTTGTGGAGGTACGGTATATTTTTCTTTTCCTACATACATGTAAACGGGTTTACTGACGTTCGGTTCAATTAGATTTGATATGTCTATCCGGTCATAATTTCTCTCGCGACGATCCATTTTATCCAATTCTTCTTCAGATAATTGAAAGAGAATACCATTAACCTCTTTTCCCTGTTCTAAAACGATGTCGAGAAAAATTGTCGGGATAATCCTTTTTAGGTTCGGATCCTGAATAATAACCCAATCAACCAATTGCCATTTCCTTACATGGTCACTCAACCTGGCTTCCAACAGATCCTCTTTACTGATTTCTCTTCCAAGCGTTCTTTGAATACTTTTCGGATTGATGAGAGAGCCATATCCAAAAACAAATGTCATTCAAAGAATCATTATATCTTAACCTATTTATATAAATGTGTTCACTTCCATATTATGCATACTTCTGCGGGTCGGTAAACAGCTTATTATAAGAGGGATAATCACACAAAGATAATCACCATGACGAGGTCGATAATGATAGCAGGTACCCACAGCGGTGTGGGCAAGACCACAGTAGCGCTGGGACTGATGGCGCTGCTCAGTCGCAGGGGTATGTTAGTGCAGCCCTATAAAGTGGGGCCGGATTTCATTGATCCATCCCACCATACTGCCATCTGCAACAGACCGTCCCGAAACCTGGATACCTATATCATGGGCACCGACGAGGTCCGCAAAACCTACGCCCGGACCCAGGGTGATATTTCCATAATCGAGGGCGTGATGGGACTGTACGACGGGCTGGATTCATCAGATACAGCCAGCAGTGCTCATGTAGCAAAGACCCTGGGCGTGCCCGTGGTACTGGTGGTCAATGTCCACGGCATGTCCCGCAGTGCAGCTGCTGTCGTTAAAGGCTACCAGGCCCTGGACCCTGATATCAATATCGCAGGGTTGATACTCAACAGGGTAGGCAGTCCCCGCCACCGCACATTGGTAGAGGACGGACTAAAGGGTGCTGGTATCGACATTCCTGTGATAGGGACACTGCCGCCCAATAAGGAACTGACACTGCCGTCCAGACACCTTGGGCTTCATATGGCACATGAGCAGGCATGGGATTACGGTAAACTGGCAGATTTTGTAGAGGATAACGTGGATGTGGATGCACTGCTGGACATTTCCTCAACAGCCCGGAACCCTGAAACCCCTTGCGAGATTGTGACACAACAAGCCGATGTCAGGATAGGTGTGGCAATGGACAGTGCCTTTTGTTTCTATTACCAGAATATGTTCGACGAACTTCAACAATGCGGTGCCGAAGTCGTTAACTTTAGCCCGATATCAGACCCCATGCCTGAGATTGACGGACTGATACTTGGTGGCGGCTATCCTGAACTGTTCCCGGCCCAACTATCTTCCTCGAACACACAGCATGAGATCAGTGCGGCAGCCCAGGATGGCATGCCTGTATATGCGGAATGCGGCGGGTTGATGTATCTGGGAAAGAGTCTGGAAATTGAAGGACATACATACAAGATGGCTGGTGTACTGGATGCCAGGTCAACCATGGTAGAGAGATTCCAGGCATTGGGATATACTGAAGCTGAAGTTGTGTGTGATAATCCTCTATCATTAAAGGGACAGGTATTGAGGGGACATGAGTTCCATTATTCTATAACCGAATGCGACCGTGATGCCAGGTTTGCATACAGTATGAATAGAGGAAAAGGTATAGAGGACGCAAAGGATGGACTTATGGTATATAATACACTGGCTGGTTATATGCATACACATCCTGCTTCTGCATCCATGGAAAGGTTTGTAGGTATGTGCAGGAAATACAGCCGCCGATAGTGTGCAGGAAACACAACCGCCGATAGTATGCATGAAATACAGCCGCTGATAATATGATCTTGATAGACCCGGTAAATAATTTTACCATACCACAGGAATGGATAGATAAGGTTACAATACCACTGGATGAACTTAAAAAGGGTGTTTCTGACGGACTGTTAGTAGTGCTTTCCAATGGAGATATCCTTAATCGGGGATTTACTACAGGAACTACATCTGCGGCTGCTGCCAAGTCAGCAGTCCTGTCCCTGAAGAAAAAGGATATGATCAAGACGGTTTTTGTTCCCACACCTTGCGGTATAAGAGCAAAGCTGGATGTCAGGGCTTTAGCAGGAAGGTCAGAAGTTGTGAAAATATCGGGAGACCACGCAAGTGATGTGACCGGCGGGCTGGTGTTTGTAGCAGAAGCGCATCCTGCTACGGCTATTTCTTTGATAGCTGCAAATGGTATAGGTACGGTTACAAAGGGAGGCTTGCAAGTAAAGGTAGGCGAACCTGCTATTAATCCTGTACCTAAAC
>JAIWAT010000131.1:0-3357 GCA_048634225.1 Anaerolineales bacterium
GCCATGGCATCCTTTACCATGTCATTCATCGCCTTGCGGTAGGCAGGTTTTGTGAAATACAACCACAACATTCTGCCACCTGCCTTAAAGGATGTGGTAATACCGCTCATTTTGACCTCACTTATGGCCTGCTCCAGTTTTTTTACCGTGTAGGATCTTACCACAATATCCTCCAGTCCCGAATCCTGCAGCAGTTTCTCCCAGCCCCCTGCCGTTTCAGGTTTCACCCCGCCGATGGCACGTATCACATACCCGACCATTTCTACTGAAGGTTCTTCCATCCATGTAACCTCATTGAGGCCCACATAGCCGCCTTTTTTCAGCACCCTCACATATTCTCCCACAGTCTTTGCCTTATCTTCTGGAAATGCAGTCACTGATTCGCTGATTACGACATCAAACACATTATCCTTAAAAGGCATGTCCTGCGCATCCGCCACCCTGAACTCAACCCTCTCGGTCAGCCCTTCCTTCTTTGCCCTGTTGCTTGATACTTCCACCATTGCCCCGGATAGGTCGATCCCCAATATCCTGCAGCCATACATTTTCGCTATCTTGCAGGCAGAGATCCCGCTGCCGCATCCCACAACCAGCACATATTTGTCCCTGTCTATGCGGCACAGTTCAACCAGTTCTTGTGTAGCCTTCAGACCCCCTGCGTGTTTTGTGATACCCATCTCGGCCTGCACATCAAAGTAAGGATTTTTAAGTTCAGTTATTCCCGGTTCATTCATTTCAATCACATCCTTCTAATATAATCACCAAGACCAGTTTACAACCGTTTCTTAATATACATATATACAACACCTTCACCCCCATTCACACCCCAATCGAACACATGTCTGCGTTGCTCTACCCCTTCCATTCACTCACACAGCGCATGCGGTCAAGCAGCGAAATAGTGGCATCTACGAACACCTGCAACATTTTCACGGCACCAAGATAGCTTGCCCTAAAACACTGAAATAACACTGAACATACAGTCCACCACTTGTTAACCTGAAACAATACATTTTTAAAATATCACGTTAACATAATATATCATGCAAAAGTTAGAAATAAAGAGTATTAAAGGAAAAAAATACCTTTATATTAAATATAAAGATAAAGTTAACAATAAAAGCATAACAAAACTGCTATATGTCGGCAGATTGGAAAAATTGACCCTGCCAGACTTTATGTCAAAAATCAACAAATTGCATACTACCAGGTTAACAAACTTCATTGATTCCCGGGTAAGTAAGACATATCAATATTTAGATGAAGAAAAAATACACACATTAGAGTTGATCCATTACAACTACCAGCTTTTTAAGTCACAATTTCCAGATGAACTGAAAATCTACAACAACTCGGTCTTTGTCCGCTATGTGCAGGGAACAACTGCAATAGAAGGAAATACCATCACTCAAAAACAGGCCGGTGAACTGCTTGAACATGGAGTAACACCGGCAGGTAAATCGCTCAGGGAAGTTTACGAAATAGTCAATTTCAAGAAGCTCGCCGAATTTCTTCTGCACTTTGAAGGGGATATATCAAAAAAGACCATTCAGAAAATACATGCCGTGATCATGGAGCAGCTGCTTGAATCTGCTGGCCAGTACCGCCGGATACAAATCCTGATCGAAAAGGCTGAACATGAACCGCCCCCGGCTTTTGAAGTCCCTGAATTAATGAACCAATTAATCAGATGGTACGGGCAGCACAGGAAAAATATGCACCCCTTTGAACTGGCAGTGCTGCTGCACACAAAATTTGTCACTATACACCCCTTTGTGGACGGGAACGGCAGGGTTGCCAGGGCCCTGCTGAATTTTGTTCTTGAGAGAAACGATTATCCCAAACTCTACATTGGTCTAAAAGACAGGGACACTTACCTGGATGCGGTTGCAGAGGGAAACAAAGAGAATTACCAGCCTGTGATTGATTTCATGTATAATGTCTACGTTAACCAGCACGATCTGGTAAAAGTAAACGATGATACCAGATTCACCAGCGAGAACATCAATGAGTTCCCTGAGATGAATGAGTTGCTAAACCAGTTCATGAAATTAAAAGGAATATGAACCAAGCTACCTGTGAATGATTATTTTCCCTCCGATCCCATCCTTTACCCATACCGTACCCTCAACCCGTCCTCACACCAATCGAACACCGGCCCCTGGCGCTTAATTCCTTCCATCCGTTCACGCAGCGCATGGGCTACAATGGGCAGCGCAATAGTGGCATCCACGAACACTTGCACCTTACTGGCACCCCCGGCCACCTTACCCCAGGACACTGCCTCGTCAAAAGTACAACCCGACAGTCCGCCCCAGTGGGGTGCATCCGTGGTATACTGGATGGCATAATCATGCCCCCCAACATCGCCGCCCATCAGGGACGCGATCACCTCGGTCTGCTGGATAAAGTTCTTGGGTACTCCGCCGCCCACATACACCACGCCTGTCTTTGTAGACTGCTCCACGATTTGTGTGATCTCATCCGCATCCTTTATCTGGTCCACCATCACCTCATGTCCCAGACGGCGGGCATATACCAGCCCGATGCCTATGGACGAATCAGTCAGTGCGGGCACGAATATTGGCACATCATGCTCATAGGCACTCACAATAATAGAATCGCTCCGCCCGCCCATTTCCTTCACCCGCTTTCCCAGCAGTGAGATAAACTCACGGGATGAATAATTCCTGCCTTTTTCAAGGGATGCCCCGAAATCACCAATGAGCCGGTCTGACTCCCTGAACTCCTCCTCTACTGCGAACACGTCATGTATCCGGTCAATGCCATGCCTGAACAGTGTTTCGTCGTCTGCCAGGTGCGTGCCCACATAATGCTTCCGGTCCAGGCTCTCATGGATATCATGGAAGATATTGGCACCGGTGGACACCAGGCAGTCTATTAAACGATGCTGGATAAGGAATGTAATGATGCCCCTCATGCCCGCAGGCACCATAGCACCGGACAGCCCCATCATGATAGTGACATTATCCTCCTGCAGCATTTTAACCCAGGCCTCCACTGACTCGCCCAGTTTCCTGCCCTGGAAACCGGTTTCGGTCATGGCACGGGTAATCTCGCTGACGGACCTGGGGCTCACATCCATGGGTACGGTAGGGCGATGTGTGAATTGTTCTTTATTCATTTGAAACACCATCAAAAACCAAGATATTTATAGTCATTGATATGATCGATCCAGAGTGTTTTTAGCAGTCTAAGGACTTATTCCTTCTTATTGATCATTCTGCAAGTCTAAAATGAGATATATCCAGTCTTTCCAGTTCTCTGATTTTCATTTATTCAATTTAGCAAACAGAAATTGAAAGTGACAATAAAAAAGTATAAGTATTCCAATAT
>JAIWAT010000132.1:0-3175 GCA_048634225.1 Anaerolineales bacterium
GCGATGATCTTTTCATTGGTATGGGCGGCACCCCCGCCCTTGATCACGCACAGGTTCGCATCAACCTGGTCCGCACCGTCGATTGCAATATCCACAACAGGGTCCTGTATAAGTGAGGTAAGCGGTATGCCATGCTCAATTGCCAGCATTTGTGACTGGTATGACGTAGGAACACCTCTGATGCCCAATCCCTGTTCTACCCTGTGCCCCAGTGATTCAATTGCAAAAGCAGTAGTCGACCCTGTGCCGAGACCCACTACCATTCCGTCCCCGACTAAATTTGCAGCAGATTCACCAACAGCTTTTTTTTCACTTGTATTGGATTTTTCAGTTCTGTCTTTCATTTGAATTGACATTAAACCCTAAATGCTCCAAGTATCTTTTGGAATATCCCACGTTTCCCGTTATCAGGGATAAATCCAACTCCTGTAAGTTGTGCTGCCAGTTTCCTGATGGCAATAGATGCCGGTGAATCAGGATTTGAAATTACCAGGGGAATCTTATTCAGACCAGCTCTATGCACATTGATATCATCGGGAATTACAGCAAGTATCTTTAATTCCATGGTCTTTCCGAGCAATTCTATTGCGCTAGTTTCATCATATACATTAGTGCGGTTCAGGATCGCACCGTCGATGATCCTATCTGCTGACTCCGCGATGAGTCGCATTCGCAGAGCATCTGCCATAGATATCAGGTCAGGAGTGGAAATGATGATAACATGATCGACTGCAGGTAATAACAAGATAATATCTTCATTTAAGCCTACCGGGGCATCTATCAATATGTAATCCGCCTTCTCCTTCAGGTTGTCCAGTACATCTATCATACGGGAAGGATCAGCTGCCTGGAATCCTTCGATACTTTCCCCACCTGGAATGAACTTCAATCCGTGGGGTCCTTCATAGATGGCTTTTTCTACAGGTTCATTGCCGGCAAGGACGTCATGAATAGTTATTGGTGGATTGATCATACCAAAAACAAGTCCCATATTCGGCATTGCCAGATCAGCATCAAGTATGATGATCTCTTTTCCTGACATTGCAAGTGAGGTTGCAAGATTTGAGAATACAGTGGTTTTTCCCACTCCACCCTTTCCGGACAATATAAGATATATTTCAGCGGTCATAATACTCATCATGTCTAAGGGAAATCCTTTTTAAATTAAACATCATAACAAGTATATAAACATGTATGATATCATAAAGATGAGGTTATAATTATGGATGATTTTGTTGATCAATCAAAAGTATTTTTTAGGTGCACTGTTTGTGAATTTGAATTCCAGGCCGACCCGAACTTCATTCCAATCAAATGTCCACAATGCGGCAGTGAAGAAAATTATCGGCTTTAAATGTCAATAAATTATTATTATGAGCAAGACGACTTCCAGAAGAAAAAAGATATTTGTGCGAAAATTCAGGATAAATCCCTTTAACGATACCTGTGGCCAGATCAGTCTGGATTTTATTTCAGGTATTGTAATTTTCATGGTCACTTTCCTGTTCCTGTTCCAGACACTGACCAGTCTATTTGTTCCTTTCCAGTCAAACTCTGATGAAGTCAAGTCAATGTCTGACCGGGTCGCATTAACACTGGCAGAAAGTACAAGTGGTCTTGCTAACAGTCCTACGGATAATAATATTATTTCACTTAAAAGGGCCGGGGAACTTAATTATCGTATGAACACCACCACGCGTTATAATGAGCTACGAGAGGATCTGGGTCTGAGCAGCGAGACAACATACTATAACCTGAACGTATCCCTGTACGACCTTGATAAATCCATGTATCGCGATTCATCAAATAATGTTGTGTTGAACAACGGCCCGGTACTTCCGCAGAATGTCAATGTTGCCCAGACAGTACGTGTGGTATATGTAGAACAGGATGATGAGTTTGCTTTATTGTATGTCAGGGTGTGGTAGAATGATACCAAGAGTACAGGCTATACTAAAAGATAACATCGGGCAGATGTTTACCCTGGAAGGCGCAGCTACCGCCATCATGATGATATTTCTTATAGTCTTTATCGTGCAGGCATCGCCCCTTACACCTCTCACATCATCAGCATCCCACCAGCAGGTAGAATCCCAGATAGAGACCATTGGCAATGACCTCCTGATCGTGCTGGACTATGTACCTGAAGGGGAGACATATTCACCTTTAAAATTGGCTTTAATAGACTGGACTGGTGTGGAATTTAACGGTCAGTCATCAACCTACCCTAACTCTGTCTATGAGCTAACATCTGTATTTGACAGGGCGCTACTGGCTGACGGAACTGCTTATAATCTGGTAGTAGCTTACCTGGACGAGAATGAAGAATGGGAAACAAGGGCCATGTTATGGAACGGACGCGCTTCCGATAATGCAGTACTTATCTCAAGAAAGGTCGTTATCCATGACGAAGATGCTATTAGTGCATCATTTATCCCTGACCTTTCTCCCAATTCAAGTTTTTATAATATCATTGATGTAAGATTGACACTCTGGCGGATGTAAGAATGAAAAATCACAGTAATGCCAAAAAGGAACCAGAAAGATCCAATGCCCAGTTGATCCTGCTTTCAGGATTTATGATCATGATAGGCACACTTACATTCATGGTACTGTTGAATAACCTGATCCTTACCGCCAACTTGCCGGCAGCAGGGCTTGATATATCAAAACAGGACATCACCGAGTTTCGGAGCCTGACAATCCAGGAAGTGAATTACGCTACCGAAGATACACTAATTTACAGCGATGCTTACGATATTGACAACGAGACCTTGCTAAGAGAGTATTTCCTTAACTACACTAATGATTTTGGAGATATTATAAGCCGGGTATTCGCAACCAGGGGAACGTCAGTAGAACTTGTGGTGAATAATGTTACATTCACCTCATCTATTACAAACCGTACAATCACAGTACAGCAATTCAAGCAGCAACCACACTTATTCCCCAATATGTCACTAATTATACCTATGGACGGACACCAGAATAATACACTCCAGGCATACCGGTTCGTATGGAATGTTGTAAACAATACCAGTATACCTGTTTATGCTGTGCTGCAAAACCCTGTGAACATGACCAACATATCATCAGATCCGCCAAATATGACAAATATATCCTACGATGATTTTTACCTGAACCTGACCACAGACGATATTGCCCGTCCCAGTCT
>JAIWAT010000133.1:0-2928 GCA_048634225.1 Anaerolineales bacterium
GGCCCCGCCTGAAACAGCAGCATTGACCCCATCCGGCCTTGCCACCCGGACCGATAATACCGGCCTGCGGTCCTTAACATCAGGTGGATGAGGTGTTTGCAGCCCAACCGAACCACATACCCGGCGGTATCCTGCAAGTCGCAGCCGGCTGAGTTCTTCGGTCGCCTCGCGCCTGGCCGAGTTGATCTGTGACAGGGGAATGAAAATATCATCATCCATCCGGATATTGATTGCTTTTGCCTGGAAATACGTGTCTCCCAGTTTACTGACCTGTTTCTTAAGTGCCTGTTCATCCAGCGGCTGCTGCCTTGCAGGAGATATTACATTCCCTGACGTTGATCTCCCGGTATTTCCCTGATTGTCACTCATCCGGACCAATAGTGGATGACCTTTTATAGCTTCTACCTGAACTGTGACAGGAACCTTTCGTTGAACTGACTGGTACGTATTCCTTGCTGAGGCGACCAGTATCGAATCAAATGTCTTGAACACAGGTGTGCCTGTGGCAATGGCAGAACCGTAGGGAAAAGTAACAACTTCCCCTGCCTGTGCACTCTGAACCCTATGCCCTCTCATCCATAGTATGCGTATCGAGGTGCCTTTGCCACCAGCCACTATGCCGTCACCCACATTGATGGAGGCATCCAGTTTTACGGTTATGGTCCCCCGTCCAGGATTGCCACCGGTAACGTGCCCCAGCAGGATACCCCTGTTACCGGGTGCATCCATGCTCATGAGCTTTCTTCCGGGGTCCCCTTTGAGATACCCTTTTGTAAAACCCCTGTTGAATATGACCTCAAGTCGCCTCAACTCATCCGGCGTGGCCCCGGCTGTTGGATCAGTGGACAGCCGATCCAGGATGTCACGATAGGTCCTGGTAACCACTGCCACATATTCGGGTCGCTTCATACGACCCTCGATCTTGATGGAATCCACTCCGGCACTTATAAGGTCCGGGAGACGGGATGACAGGTTCAGGTCCCTCGGGCTTAGCAAGTATTTACTATTTCCCGTGTTCCTTTCAAGTGAATATTCCTTCCTGCATGGCTGGGCGCAGTACCCCCTGTTTCCGCTCCTCCCACCAATGAAACTACTCATAAGGCACCTGCCTGAATAGCATATACACATTGCACCGTGTACGAACACCTCAAGCTGGATATCGGTGGCCGACCGTATGGTGCTTATCTCTTCAATATCCAGTTCCCTGGCAAGTACTGCCCGTTTTACACCCATTGATTCCAGCAGTTTGGTGCCTGCACTGTTGTGGATACTCATCTGGGTACTTACATGGATAGGAAGTTCGGGCAGGTGTTTATTTAATATATTCAGGATTCCCGGATCCTGGACTATTACTGCATCAGCCCCGTGGTTGCACAGTAGTTCCAGGTATTCCACGGCATCTTCAATTTCCTGCTCCTTAACCAGTGTGTTCACTGTGATATATGTCGATACGTCCCGCTGGTGTGCAAAGTCGATAGCTGTTAGTAGCTGGTCCTTGTCGAAATTATCAGCATGTCCCCTGGCACTGAATTCCTTTGAACCAAGGTAAACTGCATCGGCTCCATTCTCCACTGCCGCTTTTAAGGACTCAGGGTTACCTGCCGGGGATAATAGTTCAGGAATAGTGTGCTTCATTGGACATTCTATAAACAATAGATTCGGATAAAAACCTACTCCAGGACTACTCCATGGCTACACCAGGACTTGATGGAATGATAACTTATGGACATACCTTCCACACCGTTAATAATATTACCCATTGCCGCAGATTCAATTCAGGAAGAAACGAATATGCCTATTGATCCAATATGTAAACGGGAAGTACCTCTGGATACTCCATATACCTCTGATCACGATGGAAAAACCTACTATTTCCATGACCCTGAATGCAAGAAAAAATTCGATGATGTGGCAAAGAACATTGTCAGGGTCAAACGCAGTCTAAAGGACAAAGAAAAGATTTCTTTCGGCCGGCTGCGCAAGGATATTATTAAACCCGGAATCTGTGCTGCCTGCGGTGCCTGTGCAGCAAGCTGCCCGTCAATTATCATGGAAGGTGAGAAACCCAAGCTGGTCGGTCCCTGTACGGCATGCGGTATCTGCTACAACCAGTGCCCCCGTACCATTACTACTGAAGAGGGACTCGTTGGCAGTATCAGGCATCCTTATGCGGCCCGGTCAGCCCTGAAAGGGGTCAAGGGACAGGACGGGGGAGTAGTCACGTCACTGCTGGCCTACGCCCTGGAGGAAGGGCTGCTCGATTGTGCAATAGTCACAGTAAAATCCGAAGATGACCCCTGGAGACCTGTACCTGTCATTGCCACCACATACGACGAAATAATGGAGTCTGCAGGCAGTATCTACGCCCACAGCATGACAATACAGGCCCTGATGAAAGCTGTACAGCAGGGTATGCGCAGTATCGCATTTGTAGGACCACCATGCAATATTGATGCAGTATATAAGATATACAAGAGCCCTTACGGTTTGCTGCATATGTTCATGCGTGCTAATATCCTTCCCCTGGGACTGTTCTGTATGGATACGTTCTCACACGAGGGTATTGAAGAGTTTGTGGCATCTAAGAACCTGGGACTGAAAGACATTGAAAGTATGAAGATATGGCGGGGGAAGATCGAACTGGGCAAAAGGGGTGAGACCTTTGTTTACGATCTTGGTGAACTGGACCCATACAGGAGTTCTTCATGTAAATACTGCACAGACCTCACCTCCAGGCATGCAGCGATCAGTTTTGGTGGTGTAGGTACTCCTGACGGATGGACCACGGTATTTACAAGGTCAGGACGCGGGTATGAGATATTCCATGAGGCGGTGGAGATGGGTTATATCGAATCCAGGGACCTGGAAGAAAAGGAGATGACAAGGGTATTGAACCTTGCCAGGATGAAGAAGGTACAGAAATATAGT
>JAIWAT010000134.1:0-2807 GCA_048634225.1 Anaerolineales bacterium
TCCGGACCATAATATCCTTGGCCCTTTCCATGTAATTGTCCCTGATGTCGTTATGCTCGTCCTCAGATATGATACCACTGACATAGTCCTCATCCAGTTTAAGAAGTACTTTGAATATAGCCTGTTTGGTGGTTTTAAGTTCATCAAGACTGAGAGCCTCAATGTCATTCATTCCAGGAGATGGTTGCCGGGATGTTTCTTCTTCGACTTCATCCTCTTCTGCTTCCAGATCCTCTTCTATTTCTTCATCTCCCTCATATTCATCATCATCTGATTCCAAATCATCTTCTAAGTCTTCATCATCTTCGAATTCTTCCTCTTCCAGGTATATCTCTTCATCCTGTTTTTTTGGCAGGACACTTCCCAGTTTTTCTTCCAGGCCTTTGATTGCCGGACTCTTACCTCTCAGGACCGAATAACCGATCACTACAATAATAACAAGCAGAATGAGCAGGTACAGGGTAATATCAGAACCACCCATATTTGATTTACTTAACTCGAATGAAATCTCAACAAACAGAGGCTGGAACCAATTGTAAGTCTCTGAATTTCCACTTTCCTCAAAAAAATCAGCATTGATTTTACTCCCGTCATTATCCAATACAGTAGTCTTCATCCCATCAGATTTTTCCAGTTTAACGATGAGGGCTGGCATGCCAGTGATGGGCATATAAATATAGTTAACATTTGTCGGATATTTCAATTTTTTTGTAAAGGTAACCGATTCGGTCGTTTTCCCTGTTAGTTCTGCCGGAACCATATATTCAATTTGGTACATGGGAGGCATACCGGGTCCGGACAGTATGATATCATTCCATCCCACAACATTCTCACTGACCTGGAAGGCCTCGATGGGGTTTCCGCCTCCATCCGCTGCCATGACCTGTTTTGTCACAGCAACATTGAAAGCACCATCCTGTACGTAGGTATAGAGAGGGCCTGAATAGTTTTCTGTCCCAAGATTCTTGTAGATTATGGTTTCGGCGACTCTGAAATACCCGGGATAGGTTACCTGGTCAACCTCAATAAGATGCCGTATAATTACAACATTTGCCCCGTATGAAGATGTTGTGACTTCTGGAGTTGAAGTACTATTGTTTCCATTAATGGACATGTTCGGATAGGCTGATGCTGTCGAAAATGAGAATAATAGTGCCAGAATGACGAATGCACTGATGAATAAAACTGAATTTCGCTTTAACATTGAGTTGTACTTCCTTTTTTCAATATAATCAGGTTTTTATTATTTCAATTATACATATATATACGGTTTGTGAAAAATTCAACTCCATACCAGGAATCGAACATGATTATAATATACCAGCCAGAGGCCTACTAATATTAACAGGGCACCTGCACCTCTTTTAATCATCACGTCATATCGCGATACTGTGCTCAGCTTCTTACCTGAAACATTGATGAAATAGGCTATCAGCAACATCGGAATTCCCAATCCCATTGAATACACAAAAAGCAGGAACCCGCCATACATTATACCCCCTTCCAAGAGCACGCCCATCATTATTGTTGCCAGTATGGGGCCTGTACATGGTATCCATACGATACCAAGCGACATTCCCAGGAGTAAACCGCCTGCAACACCTTCCTTTTGTGGGTCAACATTTATCATACCGGGAATTGAATTCAAAATGGCAGGGGTATATTCGGTCAGCATCGCAATACCGAGTAGTACAATGATAACCTCGGCCCCAAACTTGATATACTGCTGATATGAAAAAAATAACTGGCTGAAAGCTGCCATGGTCATCCCAAGCAGTGAAAATGTCAGTGCCAGCCCTGCCACAATGGCAACTGGCCTGAACTTTCCCTTTCCACTGGAATAAGCTAGTACCGCAGGCAGTAGCGGCAGGATACATGGTGAGAGGATACTGATTATACCTGCCAGGAATGCAAGGAAGGGGAGTGGTAGATCTATTGATGCTAATGTATTTTCAACCTGTAATAATAGACTCATTGATCATCGTGCTTACTGTATTGTGTTTTAATCATTTTTATTATCAATTCTACCTTAACCTGAGCGCATCCAGTATAGTTATTTCCAGTGGACCTTTGGGTGTGAAACCTATCATCTTGGCCTGTTCACAATTCGTGGTCAAGGTTCCATGTTGTACATATTTGTATATGCCGTTGTCTGATTTGGCTATTACAAACATATCAGGAATAGGGTAAACATTGAACTTTGCAGCCAGTTGGTTCTGCTTGTTAACGTCGATATAGACGAAATGCACTTTGCCATCATATTTTGCAGCAAGTTCTTCCACAACAGGTTTTTGTAGTACACATGCAGGACACCGGTCCGCTCCCATTTCAATAAATACCGGTGCACTCTCAAGCATTGCATCAATTTCTTCTATTGAGTTCACTGTTGCTAATTCTGGCTTTTGGGCAGTGCTACTATCAGTACACCCGCTAAACGAGATCAATACAGCCAGTAACAGAAGCGTTAGAATACTAATCCTGTTTTTCATTATATCACTTAGTAGAATTCATTTGTATTAATGTTTAACCTATATGATTGCGTGCATGGTTTTGCATATAGCGTGCAAACTGATATATGAATTGATAAAACAGGTTACAGCCCAACAGATAGTCATTATTCGGAAAAGTTAATATAACATATACTCAATTGGGCATACATAATCATGATATAATCCGGTCTGGAGGTGAGATCAAACTATGTGCAGCGTAGGAGATGCATTTGGAGTAGATTTGGCAGATACCTTAAATGCAAAGGAATACAGATGCAAAGATTGCGAAAATAAATTCAAGGGTGTTGGTAAAAATGT
>JAIWAT010000135.1:0-2719 GCA_048634225.1 Anaerolineales bacterium
TCTTCGTCTCAAGGATTCTTGTCGCAGTAACACCTGGCACATTGCACCCGAGCGAGAGGATCGTTGGCACGATCGCATACCCGTGCAGACCGATCTTGTGCAGCATAGTATCGATGAGGACAGCAAGCCGAGGCATGTACCCGATATCCTCGAGTAACGCAAGCATCAGGTAGAATATGACTATCGCAGGCAGAACAACACCGATTGCAACGAATAAGCCCGATGTCAGCACACCAAACGACTCCAGACAGTTACTAGAAAGCACGAACTCACCGGCCTCAATGCCCCCGGCATCGACCATGATGGCATATATCCATCCACCCTGCCCCGGGAATACTTCCTGGAGCCATGGCAGCCAGTACGCATCAAATAGTCTGACAAAGAATCCGTCCGTGAAAAATCCTGCAAACGAACCGAATATGCTCCAGAAAGCATACATAACAGCAATCGCAATGGGTATGCCTGTGAACGGCTTGACCGTGAGTTCTCCGATCGCATCCTTTAAGGTATGTTTGTATTCTCCAAATGTCACGGTTTGTTTTGCGATCTTATCGATAAGATCCCAGCGCTGCTCAATAGTCAGTTTCATGTCAGGCCTCCCGTGTTCTTGATAATGTCGTCGATTTCAACGGGTTTAGCCTCTTTCAGCCTTAATGTGAGTTCCTTGATCCCTTCGCCGCTGATTGCGACAGTCGGAACCACCGGAACGCCAAGGATCCTCTGAAGGTTATTGATATCGATCCGGATATTCTTATCAACTGCAGCATCCCACATATTGAGTGCGATCACTATCGGATATCCTTCCTCAAGAATTTCCAGTGCCAGATAGACCCCGCGTTCTATTTTGGATGCATCGATAACGCAGATCACCTTCACATCCCTATTTTCGTGCAGCATTGCCACAGCAACCTCCTCTGCTTTATCCTTCGGATCAAGAGAGAACGTACCAGGTACATCTATCAGCTCGGCATCCTCACCACTAATCTTCATATATCCTTTCGTAAAGTCAACCGTGGTCCCGGGGTAGTTCGACTCGGTAACATTCGCCCCTGTCAAACGGTTGAAGAATACGCTTTTACCCACATTCGGGTGTCCCATTAGCAAGACTTTCACGATTTCATCTCCACAATGATCTTTTCTGCTAGTTTCAGTCCAAGGGAGGTGTTTGCCTCATCAACGACTACAACCACCGGACCCTTCACCGGCTGTTTTGTGATCATCTTCAGCTTCTTGCCAACCCTGATGCCCATTCCAGCCACCTTTTTTCGTAGTGTTCCTTCAATGTCTGTTACGGTTCCTTCTTCTTCGTATTCCATCTCAGATAATTTCTTTTTCACCCAATCACATCCTGGTAACTCTGATCTTTTGTGCCATCCCGCGCCCGATCGAAAGGATATTTCGATCGACTTCGATGGTAATCGGACCGTTGGTGGATATCACACGCACGATGCTGCCCTCAGAGATTCCCCTGAGGTTCAGTTTCTGTCTGATACCGCGTCCGCCTCCAATATCCACAATTCGGACGGGTTCCCCTGGTTTCATCTGTGAAAGATTTGTATCGTTTAAACGCATCTTGTTTCACTTTTTAAGGTTGTTTTATGGTTGTGATCTGTGCAATTTTTATAAGAATATATTACATTTTTGTGAAAATGTTCGCTTCGGGTCATTGTTTGCAGACCCGTTCATATTGCTTTTTCAGGCGATCCATTCTACCAATTATAATTATCATGCACGTACACATCCACATGTTTAGGTGCTCCTAAAGATGGGATTAGGTATGCTAATACCCTACCCTATAAATGTTAGGTAATTGGCAAAAAACCTAACACGGTCAAGCCAGAAAGTACAATAATATGAATAGTGACTTTTCAATGCAGGAAGTAAGGAACGTAATTCGCTCTGCTCTGGCTCCGGATGAGCGGCTCGCAAAACACAAGAAAATCCGACCGAAGTTACATATCTACAAAAGCCGGGTTTTACACCAACACTAAAATTTTTAAAACTCCATTGTTTCAATAATTTAATCTATTAGTAGACTCAATATATGATTGTATGTCACTTCCCACAGTATGCCCAAAGACTGGGTCTGGTCCATGTATTGGCAATAAATGTCAAATGTACGTATTGGACTGGCGATCGAATGAAGAATACTGCATTATAGGGTATTACTCTACCCCTGACCGGAAAAACCAGGGCGAACCGGTAGTGGACAATTATGCAGCCAAGGTAAAATCAAGCAGTAAAAATTCTACTAAAGCAGCAATCTTTGTCGATGCCGGGTCAAAGTCCGACAGCCATCAGGAAACTGAAAAACCAGAGCGTCAACCCAAACAGGCAGCCGACAATATAACATTAAAGGTCAAAAAAACGAAGAACATTACAGATCTGGGCGATATCCCAGACGATTATGAAAAAGAGTTCTGGGATAAACTCTGATCATTCAATAGCCATCCACACAAGGTCTGCCAGGTCAAGCACCTTTACTCCTGTATCTGACAGATTCCTTAAACAAAGAGGACATGACGTTACCACATAATCTACTCCGGCAGGGATATTCTCTTTCAATTCCACTGCCATGGAACCTGAGAGTTTGGGATATCCCAGCCTGACACCGCCCCCTCCACCGCAGCAACTGGCTTTTTCCCTCGACGCATCCATTTCCACAAGAGTGCATATTTCTTCAATGATCTTCCTGGGTGCATCATATATCCCATACGCC
>JAIWAT010000136.1:0-2652 GCA_048634225.1 Anaerolineales bacterium
CTATCTGGTATAATTCGTTTTAAAAATTCTGTAATAGCCCAATAGTGTTCTCCACTCCCAGTGCCACGCCTTCCACCTCGATACCACCCTTGCCCTTGGCACCGTCCCCCACGATGTACAGTCCCTTAATTGGCGTGGTATTGCCCATATCCAGGCCCGAACCTGCCCGGTTCACAGGCCAACCGTCCCGGTAGGTCTGGACCATCAGTACCTCATAGTCATCTTTGTGGAATATATCCTCAAGGTCTTTCAGTCCCAGTTCTATCTCAGACTGGATATCATCAGATTGTAGTGCCTGGTGTGACATGATCAGGTGTTTTCCCTGCGGTGCCAGGGACGGGTCGATGTTGGTGACCTCATTGATGCCGTTTACCCGCCTGGCATAAGGCGTGAGCAAGACACCGCTATGCCCTATCAGCGGCCTGTTTGCGCCCAGGCATATCTTGATACCTGCCGCTGGTCTGCCCGAATTCAGTGCTGCTGTGTATTCTTTGAACTCATCTGTGTCAGAGTGGTCGTATAACTGTGCTGTTAACTGGTGCCCTATATCGCTTATGACCACATCCCCCAGTATTGTCTCGCCGCCAGCCTCCACTCCCACTGCCCTGTTGTCCACTATCAGTATTTGGTCTACCTGACTATTGGTATGTATTATGCCGCCGCCTGAGAGTATGACCTGTTCAAGAGCATTGATAATGGCACTGCACCCCCCCATAGGTACGCCTGGACCGCCATAGCGGCGCATATTGTCAATTATTGCAAGCATTTCCCTGGCAGGTATATCATCACAGCGCATGCTCAATGCCCATCCACAATAAGCATTTGCAAATTTGATGAGCCAGGGGTCCTTTATGAAGGGGAAGAACCAGTCTTTAAAACTTTCATCACCGGGTTTTACGAATCTGGATTTGGCAGTGAGGTAGAACAGTTTCAGTTTGTCAGTCCAGGATAAGGGGCTGGAGAATTTTTCAAAGGATATATCCCTGAAACTCCCATTATCAGGTATCCTGAGCATGGCCGGGGGTGATGAGGGGACTATCTTAACATCAGCCCCTACCTGCCTGAGCATAGATGCCAGCGGGCCCCGGGAGCCGTGAGGTATCATGTGCAAGGCTCCAGATGATAGTTTATAGCCTTTGTAGTCCAGGTTGATGAACCTGCCTCCGATTACGGCCAGGCGTTCAAATATTTCTACCCTGTGTCCTGCCTTTACAAGCCGCGCTGCTGTGAGCAGGCCGCCTAAGCCCCCGCCTATTATCAGGGCTTTCATGCCTCGTCCTCCCTGATGGCACCCAGCGGGCAGTATTGTATACAGACACCGCACTGGGTGCAGTTGTCACTGATACTTGCTCTGCCCCATACTGAAATTGCCTCGCTGGGACAAAATACTACACACTGGCCGCATCCTACGCATTTTGCATTGACTATCATATTACCCAAATAACATATTACCCAGACCGTTGGAACAGTCTGGAAATTGTCGTTATTGTACCTTAAAGTTGCGCAGGTAATGCCATTTTCTTAATTGTCCAGATGAAAAGAATTATTTACTATAATGGATATGTAAGCCATCTGAGTGCCAAGGTGGCGGAGCGGCTACGCAATCGCCTGCAGATGCGCATGATATTAAGTGCTGGCAGTAAGCGGTTTTACTCCGGTTCGAATCCGGACCTTGGCTTTGTTTTAAAGAAATTTTGATTTTTTTCAACATTGGGTGAGTATTGCTTATCCCGGTGCAGATGGATGGTATTTGGGATATTGAGGGTTAGGGTTAGAGGTCGGGCATAGGGGATAAGTGAAGTGTAAAAACGCAATTTTCCTGGCAAAAAACATAGCTAATAAATAGATTATATATCCTAAAGAGTAGTAAATACAGTGATACTATGATAAAAGCAGGGATTATCGGAGGCTCAGGCTACACAGGTGGCGAATTGATGCGCCTTATGACCGGCCACCCAGATGTAGAAGTGGTATGCGTAACCTCACGGCGCCTGGACGGCAGCCCGGTGAGTGACACACACCCGCACCTGAGGGGTTTTACTGACCTGAAGTTCCAAAACCTAAGTGCAGGTGATGTGGCAGGCCAGTGTGATGTGGTCTTTACAGCCGTCCCCCACGGCACTGCTATGGATGTGGTGCCGCCGGTACTGGACGCTGGCACAAAGGTCATCGACCTTAGCGCAGACTACCGGCTGCCTGTCAATGTGTTCGAAAAGACCTACAACCTTAAACACAAAGCACCAAAGCAGGCCGTTTACGGCCTGCCTGAACTGCATCCTGAAGTTGTCGGTGCATCGATGATCGCCAATCCCGGGTGTTATCCGACCGGCGCAATCCTGGCAGCCGCACCATTGACAGCCGCCGGGCTGGTTGAACGGGTGGTCTTTGACTCCAAGAGCGGTATATCCGGTGCAGGTGCCGAACCAAGTGGGGTATCCCACTACCCGAACATGGCAGAGAACGTGCAGGCGTACAAGCTCACTACCCACCGCCACGGTGTTGAGATGCAGCAGGAACTGGGACGGCTGGATAATAATACCAGGGTCAGTTTCACGCCGCATGTGATCCCGTCGGTCAGGGGTATCCTGACCACAGCCCACCTGTTCCTGAAAAAAGATATAGATGCGGGGCAGGTTGCCGATATCTACAACC
>JAIWAT010000137.1:0-2422 GCA_048634225.1 Anaerolineales bacterium
GTTCACAGGTCATTGGCATCTGCGAATTTTATCAATGCTTCTCCCAGTTGCTTTGTATATTTTGGGTTCAGGTTGAACCTGCTTCTTTTCTGGCCGCTGCGCTCCTTTGCGATCTCTACATATTCTTTATCAAATTTCTCGCTTGTTGCCAGGGTTATGGTCATATACCACCCTGCGTTCATTTTTATCTCAAGGTAATCCTTGGCATCGTCATTGGATGTGTCTGTCATTTCATTGTCCTCTCATATCTCGTATTTTACCACAAGATCGGTAGTGAAGGTCAATATTCTATGTCCTGCCTAATAAAGACTATTATGCCGAGGATGATGAGTACCAGGGCTGCCAGGAGCTGGATCAGTGCATACTGGATAACCAGGGCATTATTCCCGCCATACAGAACCATCAGGTCCTGGGTGATGGGGGAGATCATGACAACGGTATGTACCATAGACAATATCTTTTCCCCGGCTACACTAAAGATTGGAAGCAACAGCCATAGCATAGCAAAAGTGGCGGCAATGGTGGTGAACTTGGCAGAAAGGGAGACTGCAGATTCTTCATCCTTTTTCCTAACTGATATGAGCATGCCAAGGGAAGTGAATAACAGTGTGGTTGAAATGGTCATGATCACTATGTTTTTCATCAGTTCTGTCAATTCCGGCATGAAGCCTGACATTCCAGGTGTCTGGAATACAGATACGGATATCCAGAACACGCCAAGCATCATTATCAATATCATTGGTACTGTTGTCAATAAAGCACCTGAGAGTTTGGCAAGGTAAAGGGACGTACGCGAATTGGCTGTACTGCCAATAATATAAAGCGTCCTGGCTTCACGTTCACGGGATATGGATGATGCAGCACACCTTATGGCGAGCCTGGATATCATATTGACGCCCACCAGTATGGAAACGAGCATGATGAACGTAATACCCAGTTCGGCAGGAAAGACGATACCCGGGGTCATTCCCTGTGATGCCGATTCGAATGCGGTCATCCCCAGGATGAACATGAATATCAGGATGTCGGTAAGAATTGAATCCCCGGTTTTCATCCCGCCCGGCATTTCCATTCCCGTGGGCAGTTGGGCCCCGTAATCCTGTATGCCTACACCATATAGCGATATCCCGAATATAATGATGAAAATAAGGTACGATGCCCTGTTCTTGTGGATTACCAGGAATTTTAGTTCCTGCCAGACCATATGAATAAAACCGGATACTATGCCAGGCAGATCGCTCATTCCCTACTCCCTCCTGTGGCAAGTTTGATAAATATCTCTTCCAGGCTTATTTTGCTGGGTCTTGCTTCTGTTATATCGGTATAAACCGATGCCTGGCGAATTACTTCAGGAATGTCGGTATCGGGATCGGTCACACTGGCAATTACCCATTCCCTGGTGACTTCGACTGAACTGACCCTGCTCATCTGCTTAAGTTCACTGGCCAGGTCATCTATCTTGCCAGGATCACTGGGTTTTAATTCCACACTGACCTTACCAACGTCCTTTCTCAGGGATTCGATATCATTTTCGATCAGTGTCCTGCCTTCTTTGAGGATAGTTACGGTACTGCACAGTTCTTCCACTGTGAACAGGTCGTGGTCGGATACGAGTATGGTCCTGTCTTCCAGTCCAAGTATAATATCCTTGAACTGGCGCCGCATCACCGGGTCAAGTCCTGACATGGGTTCATCCAGCAGCAGTACCGGAGGGTCAGTAACCATGGCCAGGGCAAGTGCAACACGTTTTTTCATGCCTGTGGAAAATCTCGATATTTCCTGGTTTGCTACTGCTTTTATGTCCAGTTCTTCCAGGACCGAGCTTACTCTTTGGGCTGTTTGTGTTTTACCCATACCTGATATTCTTGCATATGCGGTGATCTCCTCACGGGCAGTAAGGTATTCGTGCAGCCTGGGTGTTTCCGGGACCACACCTATCTGGTGCCTGATGGCCCTGCCATTTTTTAATGGTATATCCCCTATGCTCACCTCACCCCTGTCGGGTCTTATGAGGGTGGACAGGATCTTGATGGTGGTGCTCTTGCCTGCTCCGTTGGGGCCGATAAGTCCGTGTATAGTTCCTTCTTTTACATGCAGGCTGGCATTGTCCAGTGCTGTGGTACTCCCGTATTTTTTCAAAAGTCCGTCTGCTGTTATCAAAATATTACCCGATATTTGTATAAGGATGGCATGTTAAATAGTTTGTGCAAAATTAAAATAAATGTAGAACAAGGGGATTATTTCCTTTGACAGGAGCAATTTATGGCAGATTTCAATAAGATAGAATTAGCAGGACAGTTTGCAAATCTCTTAAGAAGCGTATTAGGGAATAATCTGGTTTCAGTGTTCCTGTTTGGTTCGGTTGTCAGGGGTGAGGATACAGAGGATAGTGATATTGATGTTATGGCGGTTGTCATTGAGC
>JAIWAT010000138.1:0-2276 GCA_048634225.1 Anaerolineales bacterium
GGGGTAACGGCATATCCTGCCATCTGTTCTGTCTCTTTGTCAACAACTATAATGGCCGCCCTGTGATTACCTGGTTTTTTAAAGAACATGGTAACCATGCCATCTTTGCTATAGTTATTTGAATGCTCCCATGTACCTGGCAGTTCATCAGGGATGATTGATTCCATTTCAGTGCTGTTCTTGACAGGAGGCAGCATATCAGAAGTACCACCATTGAGCTGCTGGTCAGTCGAATCATCAGTATTATTGTATAAACAAACTAAATATGCAATGTCTATAAGGAGCAGGACTAAAAACAGTGGGATGATATATTTTCGTAAACCTTTTCTTTTTATCATCAGGAAGCCTTCTATAATATTTGTGGATTTCTCAAGCTCAATTTTATTATAGTCAGGAACCAAACAATCCAAACTATCTTTGCGGACTTCGCGCTCTTTGCGGTGAATAAAATCATACACCGCAAAGAGCGCAAAGTAATCAGGATATATGCCAAAGATATTATGTTCTTGACTATAATAGGATTTGCTATAACATTTATCCTTTTGCTACCCCGATGGGTTTAACCCTGACCACCTTGCGGGCAATATTCAATTCATGCACTACGTTGACCACTTCGCTGCTGGATTTGTATACTTCCGGTGCTTCTTCTGCCAGCATGGACGGGTGGGTGGCCTTAACCGTGATACCCTTATCTGCCAGCTGTTTCTCAAGCACTTCGCCCCTGAATTTCCGCTTTGCTTCACCCCTTCCCATGACCCTGCCTGCACCGTGGCAGGCAGACCCAAAGGTAAGCTCCATTGCCCGCTCACCGCCGTGCAGGATGTATGACGGCGTGCCCATGCTGCCCGGGATGAGTACGGGCTGGCCTACTGACCTGTACGCTGGGGGAACGTCTGTGTGCCCGGCAGGAAACGCCCTTGTGGCCCCTTTTCGGTGCACATAGACCGACTTCTTCTCACCGTCGATCTCATGCTCTTCCAGCTTTGCTACGTTGTGGGCCACGTCATACACCAGGTCCATGCCCAGCTCATCAGCGTCCCTGCCAAAGACCCTCTCAAAGGTTTCCCTGACCCAATGGGTGATAACCTGGCGGTTGGCAAATGCATAGTTGGCTCCGGCGGCCATAGCCTTGAAATAGTCCTGCCCTTCCCTGCTGTTGGCAGGTGCACATGCCAGCTGCCTGTCAGGCAGGTTGATGCCGTATTTCCTGGATGCCTGCTCCATGACCCGCAGGTAATCAGTACATATCTGGTGGCCTGCGCCCCTTGAGCCGCAGTGGATCATGATTGTGATCGTCCCTTCCCTGATCCCGTATGCTTTAGCAATCTCGGGGTCGTATATCTTATCGACTTCCTGTACCTCCAGGAAATGGTTGCCGCTGCCAAGGGTGCCAAACTGTGGCTTGCCCCGCTTGCGGGCCTTTTCTCCTACCTTTGAGGGATCAGCCGCATCCATGAACCCGCCGTCCTCGCAGTGTTCGATATCAGCTTCTACTCCGTAACCGCTCTCTACCGCCCAGCGTGCGCCGTAGTTGAAGGCATCGTCCAGTTCGCTGCCAGACACCCTCAGCCTGCTCTTTGAGCCCACACCCGAAGGGACAGCCTTGAACAGCTCATCCATCAATTCCTTGATGTGCGGCCTGACCTCGCCTGCCTCCATGTCGGTCCTGATAATGCGCACCCCGCAATTGATATCAAACCCCACGCCGCCCGGGGATATCACGCCATCCTGGGCGTCAAAGGCTGCCACTCCGCCGATGGGGAAACCGTAGCCAAAGTGGGCATCGGGCATGGCCATTGAATACTTCTGGATGCCAGGGAGTGTTGCCACATTGGCGGTCTGGCGCAGCGTGTTCACTTCAAGGTCGTTCATGAGTTTATCTGACACGAATATACGGCCAGGGACCCTCATACCTTCCTGGAAGTCAGTAGGGATTTCAAAGATGTTCTCTTCCACTTTTCGTACCAGTTCCTTTGCCTGCTGCTGTGTCATATTCGATAATCCTCTGTTGTATGATATTACCCTGACGGTCGGTTTGAACCCTGCTGTATATATTCACGTATCAACTATAACGTGTGCGCTGTACCCACCTTTCTCTTTTGTGACTTTCAACAGGTGGTAGGTGATGGCCTTTACCTCGGTTTCGAAACTGTGGCGCTTTAGATCTATGTTCTCGCCAGAAGCCTGTCCGTGCAGGACATAACTGCCGTCGGTCTTTTCAATGGAATCCACCCGGAACTGGCCGAACACGATTTCCTCCACCTCGAACAGGTACA
>JAIWAT010000139.1:0-2093 GCA_048634225.1 Anaerolineales bacterium
GAAATGGAATATATCGGAAGTATGGAATCAAAATATTTCCCACCCATAGCGGTTTTGTTCAATGGTATCATAAATATGCCTGTACGGATTTATGAGAGTAAAGAGCATAATATTCTCACTATCATTTCTGATATCCCGATTCATCCCACCATATCATATGAGGTCAGCAAAGTGCTCATAGACTGGGCACGATCAGTAAATGTGAAGGAGATTGTTTCCATTGCCGGGATAGCCACTATGAGTAATGAGGAAAAGGTCTTTGGTGCGGCGACCAATGATGGTATGCTAAACAGGATAAAGGATCATGTTGAAATATTCCAGGTTGGGACCATAAGCGGCATTTCTGGTAGTGTGATGACGGAATGTTTTATGCGTAATATCCCTGCCATTAGCCTGTTGGGTGAGACCAATAGTCCCAATCCGGACCCCAGGGCTGCGGCTTCTGTGATCAGTATACTGAAAACAATATATGGTCTTCCTATTGACATTGATAACCTGGTAGAACAGGCCGAACAGATCGAGATCGAACTACAGAAACTTGCCGAGCAGGTTAAGACCAGTGAGGAAGGCGAACAGCCCAGACGTGAATTCCCAATGTATGGTTGATAGGGGGAGTATATCAATGAAATATATTGCACTTACAGGAATATCATCCCAGGTACTAAAGGAATTGCAGGATAATCGTATAAGAACTCTTGAGATTCGCACCCCTCATAATTTTTTTTCAGTATATAGTTCTGACGTGGGGGATTTAGTTTTGCTGACACGAACCAGCTATAATGATGTCAGAGCTGGAACAATTGGCATGATTGTCAGGATTAGGACAAAGCAGGTGGCCATACACCATCTCATGCAGATAACCGAAGATGTTTTCGAGGAATGTGAGACATTCTCTACAAGACTCCAAGTTGAATTGAAAGGCGTAGGCAGGGTCAGGAAGGTTGAAGAGAGTGTTTTGGGAAAACCGTTCATAGTGGAAGCGGATGAGGTCAGATACCTGGAAGGAAGGTAGCTGATCCGTGATTCTGGCGGAATACTGTTTCACACCAAAGAGTTTTTATGGATAAAGCACTATTTGGAAGTCCACTGGTCTTGTGGTTAAACGCCTGTGGGCTCGTGGCTTAGCCAGGATATAGCGCCGGGCTTCTAACCCGGATGTCGGGGGTTCGAATCCCCCCGGGCCCGTCAGTTATGTTAATATATGCAGCATTTGCCTCGGTGGCTTAGGGGTATAGCGCGTCCTTGGTAATGTCCTGCGGGAAACCGCATGACTCCAAAGAGGACGAGGTCGGGGGTTCAAATCCCCCCCGAGGCTCTTAAAATCTTTTTATAACCCCGAATATTGATTGTGATTATTTAGAATATTTGATATGTGTTTAGCACCGGACACCAATATGATTGAAAAATCTAATTTTATGAATATTACAGTAATTTTTCCTACCTATTTAGATATATAAATGCTTGCCGCTGTAAAATAATGTTTTGTTTTTAGACTATCTATTCTAAGTTGAAGTAAGAAGACCATGGCACCCAAGGGCATACCCATAACCTGGAGTACCGGTTACTTGAATCAATGGCTTTCGGTCCATCCCATGCAGAACGACCCAGAGGCACCCCTGTGGACCACAATAAACGAACCGTACCAGCCATTGAGTTACAAAACCATCCGTGTTACTATCCAGAACATTGCCAGGGATGCCGGGATCAAGAAACGGGTCAATCCCCATTCTTTCAGGCATAAGGCAATTACAAGCTGGATACTGGACGGCCTGAACGAACAGGAAGTGAAACATAGGGCTGGCTGGTCCAAGGGCAGTATGCAAATGCTCAAGATATATGCTAATTTCACTGATGATGAGATAAACAATAAGATCTTCGAGCGATACGGTCTCAAGACCGAAGGTAAGCGCCAGGTCACACTTGAGAAGTGCCCGCGCTGCAATAATGTTCTTAAACCATCTGACCGTTTTTGCTCCCAGTGCAGCCTTGTGCTGGACCAGGATATGGCAAAAGAGATTCAAATGGCAGGTGAAAAAGTCCCGGATGCCTTAACTTTACTAATGGCGGACCCTGCAACACAAGCATTGATTGCA
>JAIWAT010000140.1:0-2035 GCA_048634225.1 Anaerolineales bacterium
CATCAATCACGCCATCGTTATCATTATCAAGATCCCATACATTGGGAAAACCGTCTTCATCAAGATCAAGTGGGACATTCGTCACTTCGTGGTAATCTGCCAGGCCGTCATGGTTTGAATCCGGTTCCAGGGGGTCTGAACCATAAAGAATTGTTTCATTGTAGTCATCCAACTGGTCAAAGTCGGTATCAGTATTATTAAAATCAGTTCCGAGAACGGCCTCTACAGAATCGTACAGTCCATCACCATCTGTATCGGTCTTGTTGGTCGAGACTTCTATGAGTTTAGTCACGTTAAACTCCATACCCGGCAGATTCTGGACCTGAAGCTGGGACAGCATTTCCAGAGCTGATACGGTTTCCACTGACAGGTAGGACGTTTTTTGGTCTGTGTTTTGATCAAAACAGCTTGACGCCACTGCTGGCTGGAACAGAGCAGCTATGAGGATTATTATGACTGCAAATATCCAAATCCGAACACATTGCATGGTACAATTCCTCATCCCCTAATGTAATTATAATGATTATATTAGTAAATATATATATTTTCCCATTTCAACTTTGTTAAAAAGTTCAACGAGATGTGTAAAAAAGTACACATGCAGCCGATTATTACGGCTGCAAAAAAAAATTAGAAATCAGTCATGACCCTGTACTGGTCTACCTCAGCCTTTTGCATGTCTTCCAGGAATACCTCGGTAGCCAACCTGACATCCTTGGCTTTGGTAATGGCCCTGCCGACCACAACAATATCGGCACCCGCTCCGCATGCATCGCTTACTTTCGCTGAGCCTTTCTCCAGCTTGCCTATACCTCCGGCTACAGCCACCAGCAACTTGGGATGAACCTTCTTCATATCAGGAATGCTGCCCCATGCGTATGCGGTGTCCTCTGCATCAATAGCCCTGTGTAGTTCAATGATATCCGGCTTCACACTCAGGTCCTTTAACACCTTTACAGGGTCAGGCACATTGAGCATATCAATATACGCATAAATGCCAGTTTTCTTTGCCTCCTTGATGGCCTTCTCCATAGTAGAGACGGGGGCCAGTCCTGATATGACCACAGCATCGGCAGTAGCATCAGCCACCATCCTGGCCTCCAGGTTGCCTGTATCCAGGGTCTTCAGGTCAGCCACAATGAACGCATTGGGCCGCGCCTCGCGTATCTTTGATACCACATCCAGGCCGTAGCGCTTGATAAGGGGTGTGCCAGCCTCGATTATCAGGTGGTCGCTCTGTGGCAACTGCTTCAATATCGTCTTCACGAAATCGATATCCGGGATGTCGATAGCTACCTGCAGGTATGGCGGGTCCCATAACCTTGTCACATTGAATCCCATTATGGGGTGCATGGTCCTGTCCTTCTCATCTAGTACGGTATCAGCATCAGGGAAGCCTTCCATAGCCCTTTGCACTGCCAGCTTAGTGGCACCATAGTTGTACCTGTATATCTTGCTGTAATCCTCGGCCTGCGGGTGGATGAACACGCTGGCTACCACTACCAGGTCCTCAGCCTGTTCCTTTGGTATGATACCCTCATCCATGGCATCGGCTACTGCCCGTGCAACCGCACTTTGGGCCGGCCCGAATATCTTGGCCGCACCATCCATATTCTGTACCGTCACCTTAGGTACGATAAGCGTTGCCGGTTTGGTAAGCAGGTTTGGCCGTATCACAGAAAGCAAGGGCGTGTGCCCTGCTGACAACTGGGTGAACCCGGTGGCAAAAGCCTGCCCTGCCGGGCCGTTTTTATCTCCAATGATAATATCAACATGTGCAAGTTCTGGTTCTTCACCAATGAGTGCTTCTCCGATTAAAAACAATATTATTACACCTCTGGGTGATATTAATGACAAAAAAGTATTTAAGGATACCGTGAAACCTGCCCGATAATCCACATTTCATTCCAGGAAAACTTAATTAGCCACATCAACTTTCTATCCACCATGTCCCATACAGCACTGGACTGCTCCAGACTCCCCCGTACCAGGATCATGTTCATCCTGACAGGGGGATTGTTAATTGTTTTCATGT